>DATDOJ010000237.1:0-2942 GCA_035293345.1 Bacteroidia bacterium | reverse complement strand
CATTGTTTTGCAGCCGTCATCAATGCCGGGAATAAAATGCGAGTGAATGTCGGTGTTTACCAATGCGTAATTTTTTTGCAAGTTATCACTGCCGCTGCGGGAGAAAACAGAAAAAATATTTCGTAACATCAGGTCAGGATTTAGAATTTACGATGTAGGATTTTTAAAAAAAATTATTAGCTGCGCAGATTTTCTTTGAAATAATCTGCCGTTATTCTTAATCCTTCCTCTACAGAAACCAGCGGCTTGAACCCAAAATATTTTTCCGCAAGTGAAATATCGGCAAGCGAGTCCTTCACATCGCCTTTGCGTGGCGGGCGGTGGGAAGGAAGTTTTTTATAACCCGTGATTTCTTTCAGCATGTTGAAGAGCTGCATGACGGAAATATTTTTTCCCGCGGCAATGTTGAACACCCTGCCCGAACATCCGGCATTTGCGGTGAAGAGCGCTTTGATGTTCGCCTGAACTGCGTTGTCAATGAAGGTGAAGTCGCGTGTCTGGCTTCCGTCACCGTCAATAAAAATTTCGCCATCGGAAAACATGGCATGCAGGAAAAGAGGGATGGCGGCAGCATACTGCCCTTCGGGCGATTGCCCCGGACCGAAGATGTTGAAGTAGCGCAGCCCGATGGTATTCATTCCATACACGCGGGAAAAATTTGCCGCGTAGAGTTCGTTGGTAAGCTTGGTGACAGCATACGGAGAAAGCGGGCTTCCAATCTTCGTTTCTTTTTTAGGGAGCGATGGTTCATCGCCATACACAGAAGAGGAACTCGCGTAAACAAAATTCTTAACGCGTGCATCGCGCGTGGCAACGAGCATGTTCACAAAGCCGGTGCAGTTGGCAAGATGCGTGTTGAGCGGATGTTCGATGGAGCGTGGCACGGAGCCAAGCGCTGCCTGGTGGGAAACAAAATCAATTCCGGCACATGCTTTTACACAGTCGTTGTAATTGGAAATGTCGCCATGAAAAAATTCAAACCGTGGATTGCTTTTAAACCCTTCCATGTTTTTCTCAAATCCGGTGGAGAGATTGTCGAGCACGCGAACAAGGTGCGCGTTGTGCCTGAGTAAATATTCCGTGACATGGGAACCGATGAATCCGGCTCCGCCCGTGACTAAAAAGGACTTGCCCGAAATGTCAACAGTGTGGAATTTATTTTCAGGCATATCGGGATAAAATTACTTATTCGTTATTATATCTCTTTACCTGATTATTAAATCTCTTTACATGATTGTACAAACTCTTTCCATGTTCTTGCAATCTCTCCTTAGGACTATGCAAACTCTTCCCATCTTCTTGCAAACTCTTTGTCTGATTATGCAAACTCTTCTGATGTTCTTGCAAACTCTTTATCTGATTATGCAAACTCTTCCCATCTTCTTGCAAACTCTTGGTCTGATAATGCAAACTCTTCTGATGTTCTTGCAATCTCTTTGTCTGATAATGCAAACTCTTCCGATGTTCTTGCAATCTCTTTGTCTGATTATGCAAACTCAGGGCTATTGATATAAAAAATGCCTGTTTTTATGAATTTTTCCGCTGTATAGGATTTGTTATCTGCATATTAGTATCCGAATGAATCATTCGGAAGCTTCGAACCTGCCAAAAAAGATTAATTTTTATCAAAATAAAGGTTACTACCTTTTTATTTCCATAATCTTAAACTGCATTTTGCCTGAAGGAACCTCAATTTCTGCCACTTCGCCCACTTCTTTGCCCAGCAACCCCTTTCCGATAGGCGAACTGACGGAAATTTTGCCTGCCTTCAGGTCGGCTTCTTTTTCGGAAACAATCGTGTAAACCACTTCCTGGTTGCTGCCGAGGTTTTTGATTTTCACTTTGGAGAGAATGAGAACTTTGGAATTGTCGAGCTTGCTCTCATCCACCACGCGGGAGTTGGCGAGCAGGTCTTCGAGTTTCTTGATTTTAAGTTCTATCATTCCCTGCGCGTCTTTGGCGGCATCGTACTCCGCGTTTTCCGACAGGTCGCCTTTGTCGCGCGCTTCAGAAATCATCTGCGAAATTTTCGGGCGTTCCGTATTCCTCAGGAAATTAATTTCATCCTGGAGCTTGCGCAGTCCTTCCTCTGTAAAATAATTAATGGTTGCCATGGTTATTGAATGTAGTGCTGCTGGTTGCTTTAAACAAAAAGCAGACCCCCGGTAAATCGGGGGACTGCCCTTAATAAATTAACTTAATGTTGGTTCTTACAAACTTATTTTCACTCCCATTCTGTGTGTTCCGTCAAAAGGAGTGGTGAAGGTGTATGAATAATCGAATCCTAAATTCTTGCCCGACTTTCCGAGTGGTACTTCTACTGAGGCACCTGCGCTGAGCCCATCGTTCGCTGTGCGTTTCAGGTCTGCGTCATCAATGTCGGTTTCATAAGCATATCCTCCGCGAAGCATGAAGTTTTCTTTGAACGCATATTCAAGCCCCATATTTATCTGGTCATTGGAAAAAGAATTTGCGGTGAATGTTCCTGCCAAAGAAATACGGTGCATTTCACTTAACTTGTAATCGTAGGTGAGACCTATGTTAATGAGCGAAGGCATTTCGAACTTCTCCACGCGCTGCTCAACGGTTATCAGGTTGGTTCCACCCGGCACCGAGCCCTTAAACGAAAGCCCGTCACCGCCAAACGACAAGGGAGGTCCCACATTTTTCAGCGCGATGCCGAATTTGATATTGTCTTTTCCAGTGCTTGTTCCGGTCACATACTGTATGCCCGCATCGAAAGCCACACCGCCTGCGTTGAGATTTGAAATGCTTTCATCCACAATTTTCAGTGCAATGCCTCCATAGATGCTGTTCGAAAACTTTTTGGAATACGCAGCAGTGATGTTGAGGAACTGCGGAGAAAAAGTTCCGATGCCTCCTTCCGGCAGGTCGTTGGTGGTGATTTCGATTTCGCCAAAATCCATAGACATCAATCCCAG
>DATDOJ010000236.1:0-10368 GCA_035293345.1 Bacteroidia bacterium | reverse complement strand
CATTCTTACGCCTACGAACTTCAATATCTCATTCGAACAAGTATAATTATCAACATCTTAATGCTTATTTTTACTTTTTTAATTTCGCAAGAGGTCTATTAAATGATTTTTCATCATGCCGAATTTATGTTGACTCGTGCGAGGTACTTGCTATCAAGGCAAATAGGCGCGATTTGCTTATTACCACCAATGAACTTAATGCAAAACTGAAGGCGAAAGACAACAACATGAAAGGTGCTTATGATGACCTGCAAAAGTCAATCGTTATAAAAGACAGCATCTATAACATTGAAAACACCAAACAAATAAGTGAGCTGATGACCAAATACGAAACTGAAAAGAAAGACAAGGAGATTACAGAAAACAAACTTCAGATGCAGGAAAAAAATCTTGAGCTGGAGAAAAAATCCAATGCCAACCGGATGTTAATAGTAGGCGTTGGCGGATTGGTGCTGCTCATTGTGTTTGGTTCAATCAGTTTTATACAAAGGCAGAAACTGCAGAACCGCAAGAAAGAAATCGAGAAACAGAAAGCACTGGAACAAACCCGCGCTTCCATTGCCCGCGATTTGCATGATGACATCGGAAGCACTCTATCAAGCATTAATATTCTCAGCGGCATGGCAGGCGCTAAGCTTGACAGCGAAAAGGAGAAAGTCAGGGATATTATCAGCCGCATTAGTACTGAATCGAAGCGAACGCATGAGAGCATGTATGATATTATATGGGAAGTAAAACCTGAAAATGATTCTCTCGACAAAGCGATTGCGCGCATGCGGGAGTATGCTTCCGAAATACTGGAAGCGAAAAACATCAGGTTGCATTTTCCCCGTAACGAGAATCTGAAAGTGATAGACGTGGAACCGGTGAAACGTCATGCTTTATATTTAATTTTTAAAGAAGCCGTTAACAACATTGCCAAATATTCTGGGGCGACAGAAGCAAGAATAAACCTGGTGATGGAAAAGAATTCACTTCTTCTTTCGATAGAAGACAATGGAAACGGATTCAGTGAAGCAACGGTTGTTTACGGCAACGGTATCCGTAATATGAAACAGCGCAGCGAACTTGTGAATGCTGCATTTGCTCTTCGCTCCTCACCCGGCAGCGGCACATCCGTAACGCTGAATATACCCATCCCATAAACCTGGGGGTTGTATTATGAAAGATGGTAAATTATTTTTGTCGCCTCAATGATTAAGGTTCTGCTCTTTGAAGATAACAGCGCGCTGCGAAACAGCTTATCCGCTTTGATTGGCGGAACGGACGGCTTCGAGCTGGCAGGCGTATATCCTGATTGCAACGGAGTGGACTCTTCCGTTGCCGTGCATAAGCCCGATGTAGTGCTTATGGATATTGATATGCCCGGAATGAGCGGGCTCGAAGGATTGCAGCATATCAAACAAAACTATCCCGGTATAAATGTATTGATGCTGACGGTTTACGATGACGATGAAAATGTTTTTCAGGCGGTGCGTCTTGGCGCCACGGGTTATCTTCTCAAAAAAACCTCACCTGCAAAAATTCTCGAAGCAATTATAGAAGCAAAAGAAGGAGGAGCGCCCATGACGCCTTCCGTAGCCCGCAGGGTGCTTGAATACTTTCCCAAAACAACTGCTGCGAAACCGGAAGAGTTTCAGTTAACCGTGCGCGAACGCGAGGTGCTGGCTCTCTTCGTTGATGGATACAGTTATAAAATGGCGGCTGCCGAACTGGACATTTCTGTTTACACCATCCAGGATTATGTAAAAAGTATTTACCGCAAGCTCCGTGTCCATTCCCTGCCTGCCGCTGTGGCAAAGGCAATCCGGAATAATGTGGTCTGATATTTTTGCCTCGCGGTAAGATTCATCTATACCGTCTCCTTTTTTATTTTTGAGATGAGGTGCAGTTGCATCTCCGGATAATTTTTCTGCAATACTAATTATTATAGTCATTTCCTGACCTATCCCCATATACTTGGGATTGACGGGCGCTTTTTTCTTTATCTCCTTTGCGCCCATGATTTTACAAAATGATTTTCTCAATCACTATTCAATAATCAATTAAATAATTTAAAACCCAAATCAAAATGAAAACAAAATCAAATTTTATTCTATCATTCATTGCCCTTCTTATTATCGGCAATACGCTGTCCTTAACTGTGCAGGCAGGAGGAGGATGCCATGTTCAGAACCTGACTGTTATCAATGCAAGCACTTGCAACGACAACGGAACTCCAGGCGACCCCTCTGATGATTATTATACAGCCGATGTGGTTATTGATTACTTCGACCCGCCTTTAACAGGGAGTTTGCGAATCTTCGGGACCCCTTTAGTCGCAGGTCAGGTAAGCGTTCCTGTTTCCGCTCTGAGCAGCAGCCCTTTCACTTTTGTTGACGTTGTATTCAAAGCGACTGGAGTGATAGCGACCTTTTTCGGAGAATTCACTGACGAAGTGCCCGCCTGCTCCCAGGAAGCTAACAATCCTATTGTGCAGTCATGTTCTGACCCCTGTGCTGCAAACACTGAAGCTCACTTTATCGCACCAAGTCCTCCGCATTTATTTTTATTTAATGCCACGCCAGGTGTTCCGGTTTCATTCACAGTAAGCGTTTCAGATGATGATATTGGCGACATTCTTACTTTAGATGCCACCAACATACCGGCAGGAGCAACTTTGTCAACTCCATTACCTGCTACAGGAAACCCTGTAAGCACTACCTTCGATTGGACACCGGGTATAGGAGATGTCGGACAGCACTTTCCTGATTTCTCTTTTATTGACCTCTGTGGTGCCAACGATCACCGTACTTACCAAATTAATGTTGCTGACCCATGTGATGTAAACACGGAAGCTCACTTTATCGCACCAAGTCCTCCCTCTTTATTTTTATTTACTGCCACGCCAGGTGTACCGATGTCATTTACAGTTAACGTTTCAGATGATGATGTTGGCGACATTCTTACTTTAGATGCCACCGGCATTCCGGCAGGAGCAACTTTGTCAACTCCGTTACCTGCTACAGGAAACCCTGTAAGCACAACCTTTAACTGGACACCGGGAGCAGGAGATGTAGGATTTCACTATCCCGATTTCTCTTTTATTGACCTTTGTGGTGCCCAGGATCATCGTACGTATCAAATTAATGTTACCGGTTCCTGTGTGGGAAATATTACTCCTGCCTTTATCGCTCAATCTCCGGCATGTGGAACTCTGATTAACGCGACAGAGGGTGTTCCGGTGTCGTTTACTGTAACCGCTTCAGATGCTGATGCTGGCGATATTGTAACCTTAACCTCCACTGTTCCGCAGGCAGCAGCAACGGTGACTCCTTCATTACCAACTTCAGGCAATCCTGTAAGTGCTACCTTTAACTGGACACCAACATTAGCAAATGTCGGGCCCATTTATAGTATTATTTTCACTGCTACGGACAACTGCGGTGACTTTGTAACATGTTATTATACGATTGTTGTTGCTGCCGACCCCTGTGCGGGAAACACTGCTCCTGATTTTATCGCTCCCACTCCGGCATGTCCATCAACAATTCCTGCCACAGTAGGTGTACCCTTATCATTTACGGTAAGCGGTTCAGATGCTGATGTTGGTGATATTGTAGGTTTATTTGGAATCATACCTGCAGGGGCAACCATGTCACCGCCATTAATAACAACGGGAAACCCGGTAAGCTCTACTTTTGATTGGACACCTGCAATAGGAGATGTAGGACTGCATGTGGTTCAATTCCAAGTCAGGGACATTTGCAGTGCCGGTCATAACTGTTTTATTACAATTGATGTTGCTGATCCCTGTGAGACAAACACCACACCTGCATTTATCGCTCCGTCTCCGGCATGTGGAGCCGTAATTCCTTTCCCGGTTGGCTTGCTTAATTCATTTACAGTAAACGCTTCAGATGCTGAGGCAGCAGATATTGTTACCTTAGACATTGCAGGGGTTCTGCCGGCAGGGTCAACAATAGCACAGATATTACCGGCAGCAGGAAATCCTGTAAGCAGCACCTTTAGCTGGACACCGGCAGCAGGAGATGTCGGACTGCATGTAGTTACTTTCACAGCTACTGACGACTGCGGTCACCAGGCGCTCTGCTCTTATACACTTAATGTTTACGACTGTTCAACCTTCACTGTTAATGCAGGCGCGGATGCACAAAGCTTCTATGGCTATCCGCCACAGCAGACCGTTACACATACAGCAGTGCCTTCCGGTGGAACACCTCCCTATACCTACGCATGGTCTATGAGTCGTGACCTGATTTGTAATTCTGTAAATACTGCGGGCGATGAATCTTTCTCAGGCGGAACGTGTTCTAACGTAACCTGTCCCGGAACCGGAACCCCTGCTTCCTCCCCGCCATATCCTTCATGCACGGGCAACGCCACCATAAACGCATCATTATTAGCTAACGCAGTAGTTTGTGTTACCGTTACAGACGCAGGCGGATGTACGGCAACCGATTGTTTCACTATCAATGCTGAAGATGTCCGGTGCTTTGCAGGTAATTCAGGTCCTAAAAAAGTTAAAGTATGCCACCACACCGGCAGCGCAACCAATCCCTGGGTTCAGATTTGTGTTTATAAAAATGCCGTACATGCACACCTTGTTGCAAACCCGGGAGATTATTTAGGGATATGTGCTCCTAAGTTAGATAACGCTGCATACTCAGACGAAATGGAAATGTTCGTTTATCCTAACCCTGCACAAAACCAAGTGACGGTTGAATTTGATTCTCCTACTGATGCAACGTATCTGCTCTCTGTGTTTGATATTACGGGCAGAGTTGTGCTAAGCAACACCGGCTCTGCTTCCGAAGGCGGAAACAAAGTTGTTATGCCAATCAATGACCTTGCACGTGGCTTATATAATATCCGGTTAACGGTTGGTGATGAATCATCATCTGTGAGATTAATTGTTACGGAGTAATAGTTGATACGAAGCAGATGGCGCTTATAAAATAAATTACCTGACCAGATGCAAAGACCTTCCCGATGAATCGGGAGGGTCTTTTGCTTTTCGTGCGTCTCCGATTTCAGTCATTGATTATTTTTGTCTGACAAATCTAAAATCCCATGCCCAAAGACAAACGCATAGACGAATACATTTCAAACGCGCAGCCCTTCGCCCAGCCAATCTTAAAGCATCTTCGTGAGTTAGTTCATAAAGCTAATCCTGAAGTAACCGAAACCATCAAGTGGGGAATGCCGAGTTTTGAATACAAGGGACCTTACTTCGGTATTGCATCTTTCAAACAGCATTGTGTTGCCGGGTTCTGGAAGCACAAACTTTTGAAGGACCCGAAAGGATATCTTGGCGAAATAAAAAGTCATGGCGGAGAAGCGATGGGAAATCTTGGTCGCATGACTTCCATAAATGACTTACCTCCGGATAAAGTGATGCTCGGCTTTTTCAAGCAGGCAAAGAAGCTGAATGATGATGGTGTAAAAATGGAACGTCCAAAGGCAAAGCTAAGAAAAGAAATCCCGATGCCTAAGGAATTCGCTTCGGCACTTTCAAAAAACAAAAAGGCATCCCGCTTTTGGCGGGATGAAAAATTTCCTCCGTCACACAAGCGGGAGTATTTGGAATGGATAACCGAAGCAAAAACGGAGGAGACAAAAAATAATAGAATAGCAACAACGCTGGGATGGCTCTCTGAAGGCAAATCAAGAAACTGGAAGTATATGAAGAAGTAACAGAGCCGGATTGTTTTTTCATGGCATTTTGCATCTGCATTACTTTTACATTTGCCAGCATCATATCAGCGGAGCATGAAAGACAAAATGAGGATTGGAATTGTTTGTTACCCGACATACGGAGGAAGCGGTGTCTTGGCTACTGAACTCGGCAAGGCGCTGGCAGAACATGGGCACGTGATTCATTTTATCACCTACAGCCAGCCCGTCCGCCTCGAATCGTTTTCAAAAAATATTTCCTACCACGAGGTTTCCGTTCCCGACTATCCGCTGTTTCAGTATGCGCCTTATGAAATTGCGCTGACAAGTAAGATGGTTGAGGTTGCACGCTTCGGAAAACTCGATTTGCTTCATGTGCATTACGCCATCCCTCATGCATCATCAGCTTATCTCGCCAAGAAGATTCTGGCTGCTGAAAATATATCTCTCCCCATTATTACAACGCTGCATGGAACAGACATAACACTTGTTGGAAAAGATAAGAGCTATGAGCCCGTGGTCACGTTTGCCATCAATAATTCTGACGGAGTAACTGCTGTTTCTGAAAGTTTAAAGAACGATACATACAAATACTTCAAGATTAATAAAGAGATTGAAGTCATTCCGAATTTTGTTGACCTGAAACGCTTTTCCAAAAAGCCGAAAGAACATTTTCGCAGGGCGATTGCCGATGACAATGAAAAATTAATCATCCACACATCTAACTTCAGAAAAGTTAAACGGGTGGAAGATGTGCTGAAGGTCTTTGAAAAAATCAGGGCAGCTATGCCGTCCAAACTTTTGCTCGTGGGTGACGGACCTGAGCGCGCCAACATCGAGCAGCTTAGCCGCGAGTTAGACATCAGTGATGATATGCGTTTCCTCGGAAAGCAGGAAGCGATTGAAGAGTTGTTGTCAGTGAGTGATTTATTTATACTTCCCTCGGAAACAGAAAGTTTCGGTTTGGCTGCGCTGGAAGCGATGGCTTGCCAGGTACCTGTGATTTCCACCAACACGGGTGGGTTGCCCGAGGTGAATGTGCAGGGCGTAACCGGATTCATGAGCAATGTGGGTGATGTGGATGACATGGCGAAGAATGCGATTCATATACTTGCAGACCGCGACCGGCTGCTCACCTTCAAGAAGAATGCGCTGCAGCACGCCATGAAGTTCGACTTGCAGAAAGTCCTTTCTCTTTATGAAAATTATTATGAAAAGATTGTATTGAAAGCAAAACAGCGCAGCCCGTTAATCAGGGAGTCCATTTAAATTCCTGAAGGTGAAGAATAGAAATTATGTGAGGAGAAGTTTCTTTATTCTCATGCTTCTTTTTTTAATCAGCAAAGCGGGCATAGCACAATATCACGGAGGTATCGGATTAAGGTTGGGCAAATTCGGTTCAGGAATAACCATGAAATATTTTGCCAACCCGAGCAACGCTTCCGGCTTTGAGCTGATGATTCTGAAAACCAAAATAGGGAGGAAGGGCGGCTGGTGGATTGCTCCGCACTATGTGTATCAGATGCCGTTTAATGTTCCGCTCATTCAACTTCCGCTTGATTTTGTTGCCGGAGCGGGAATACATATTGGATACTATCCTGAAGAATATTACAAAATCATTGACGGATTTCCAAAATATTATCCCGACAACACCGTTGCTGTTGGTGCGGATTTATTAATTGCGCTCGAATACCAGGTGCCAATTAAATCACTTCCGTTTGTCGTAGGTGTCGAAGCCCAGCCGTTCATTGAGTTTATTCACAAGGGTCCTGAGTTCCTTGATTTCGGCATTACGCTGAAATATGTTTTCAACATGGATTGATTATTAAAATAAATTTACTTTTGCTTCGTTCATCAGCATGGAAAAATATTTAGAGAAAATTTTAACGGAGGCGGGAATCTCCCGCCAGAAGCAGTCACACACATCTAAAGAAAGTGTAAGCACTTCTGAAGAACGCGAGTTGGTGTTGTATAATGACAACCACAATACCTTTCAGCACGTTATCCGCTGCCTCATGGAGATTTGCAAACACGATGTTCTGCAGGCGGAACAATGCACCTACCTTGTTCATCACAGCGGCAAGTGTGTTGTCAAGACAGGAACGTATAATTTCCTGAAGCCGTTCCGCGATGGTCTTTTTGAGCGCGGCTTGTCAGCGGAGATTAAATGAAATTCTGTTAAAGAAAATATTTTCTTTCAGTGCAGCACAGCATTTTGCACGCATTTTGATTCCCCGAGTAATAAACAATCCCCATGAAAAAAATTCTTTTATTTATCACTGCGTTCACCGTTTTTTCGTGCAGCAAAGTTCCCATCACCGGACGCAAGCAGATGAACCTGCTTCCCGAAAGCACGATGATGTCAATGAGTTTAAGCAATTACCGCGACTTTCTCAGTCAACATCCGCCTGTGACATCGGGTGCTGAAATGCAGCAGGTGAAAAATATCGGAGCTAAAATTTCCTCCGCTGTTGAACAGTACATGCGCCAGAATAAAATGGCGGACAGGGTGAAGGGATATAAATGGGAATTCAACTTAGTGAACGATAAGGCGGTGAATGCATGGTGCATGCCCGGAGGAAAAGTGGTTGTGTACACCGGTTTACTCCCAATCACCCAGGACGAAACACATCTTGCTTTTGTGATGGGGCATGAGGTGGCTCATGCTGTGGCGCGGCACGGCAACGAAAGGATGAGCCAGATGTTGCTGGCAGCCACAGGCGGCATTGCGCTTGATGTGGCGCTGTCGCAAAAGCCATCGGAGACACGTGCCATGTTTCTTGGCGCTTACGGTGTGGCAACAACTGTCGGTGTTATCCTTCCCTTTTCGCGCACCCATGAAAGCGAAGCCGACAAGCTCGGAATGGTTTTCATGGCAATGGCAGGATATAATCCGACCAACGCGCTTGATATGTGGGAGAGAATGTCTAAGGCAGGCGGAGGAAAAATGCCTGAGTTCCTCAGCACTCACCCGAGCGATGCTACGCGTTCAAAAAACATGAGAGCATATTTGCCGCAGGCGATGAAGTACTATCATCCGAATTGAACAATTCTGCATTTTCGTTACAGCATTTAGACGGTTACGAATAACGAATCCAATCCAATTTACTAATCAGGGAATTAATATTTCCTCGTATAACTAATAACTAATAACTTATAACTATTGATTTATCTTTGCCGCTCATTTTTCCGGACCCGTAGCTTAACTGAATAGAGCATCTGACTACGGATCAGAAGGTTGGGGGTTTGAATCCCTTCGGGTCCGCAAATTTTATTTTACTGCCTTCTCCATTGATTCCCACAGCAAGTTCGCGGTTCTGTCCCAGGAAAAATTTTCTACGCGCACTTTTCCTTTTTCAATCAGCGCTTTTCTTTTTTGTTCATCAGCGGAAATAATTTTCATGGCATCGGCAATGGAAGAAACAGAATCCGGTGCGGCAAGCAAAGCTGCATCACCGCAAACTTCAGGAAGCGAGGTAACATTGGAAGCAATCACGGGCACATTGCATTTCATGGCTTCGAGAACGGGAATACCGAATCCTTCAAACTTTGAAACATAAACTGCAGCAAGCGCAGAACCGGTGAGTTGGTGCAATTCCTCATCGCTCATGCGCCCGGTGAAAATCACTTCACGTTTGTACTGCATTGATGAATATGTTTTTTCCATGGATGCAGTCCACCACTTTTTGTTGCCGGCAAGAATGAGTTTGATGTTCGGGGAATTATTTCTGAATCGGTCAAATGCTCTTAACAGGTTCTCAATATTTTTTCTTTCGTGAATCGCTCCGGTGAAAAGAAAATATGGCGCGCCTGCTGAATATTTCTTTCTCGTTGACTGAATTGACATTTCATCCAGCGGACGGAATCCGTCATTCACCCCGTTGTAAACCACATCTATTTTTTCTAACGGAACAGAATACATCTTCGAGATGTCGCTCTTCGAAAACTCTGACACCGTTGCAATCCGTTTTGCCTTTGCCGCGTACTTCGGGAAATAGTGACGGTAGTACCAACTGTAAACTTGCGGGAGCGCCTTCGGGTAATGTTCAAAGTTGATATCGTGAATCACAGGAAGTGAAGTAACATTCGCTTTCAGCGAAAGATAACCGTCAGGCGAGAGAAATAAATCGGGCTTGATGGTTTTGTCCGAAGGACTCCTTGCGGAGAAAAACTTCGGCAGCGAATATTCGAACCACAGATACCACAGCAGCGGATGGCGGGCGGGAGGGGAGATGACAACGGGTGTGATGTTATCGCTGTAAATAAATTCGCTGTCGAACTTCCGGTCGAAGAGAAAAATAAACTCATGCTCACGATGCGAAGTGGTGATTCGCTTCAGTGTTTCATGGGTGAACCGGCCGATGCCTTCAAGTTTATTTTTCAGCAGCAGGCGGGTGTTGACGGCTATGAGCACAGGAATTATTTTCCGCAAAAATAATTATTCCCTGCTGCTTCGAAGGATTTCTGTACTGCCGGCTCTTTCATTACTGATATTGAACATTGAACATGGTGCATGGTGCATTGTGCTTTGTGCTTTGAGTATTTTTTCAGTCCCGCATGTGCGCATAGGCGTCAACCTAATTTTAATTTTTCAATAAAGTTCAATCTATCCTTTCGTTTGTCGTAAGCGCAGTAGCGGAGTAACTCGGGGGTTAAAGTTCTGAAATTTTTTTCAAGGAACACGTTGAAGTT
>DATDOJ010000235.1:0-3716 GCA_035293345.1 Bacteroidia bacterium | reverse complement strand
GACGTTCAGTGAAGTCCGCGAATACCAGCCGGGCGACCCGACACGCTTGATTGACTGGAATGTGACTGCGCGGTTCAATCACCCGTATGTAAAAGTTTTTGAAGAGGAGCGCGAGTTGACCATGATTCTGATTGTGGATGTCAGCGGCTCTCAGCAATTCGGAACGAACGTTCAGTTTAAGAATGAGCTTATCACCGAGTTGTGCGCTGTACTTTCTTTCTCTGCAATTCAGAATAACGATAAGACAGGAATCATTTTTTTCTCCGACCAGATTGAAAAATTTATTCCGCCAAAGAAAGGGAAGTCGCATATTCTTCGCATCATCCGTGAGCTGATTGAGTTCACCCCGAAGCATAAGGGAACGGATTTGTCTTCAGCGTTACGATTCTTCACCAACGCCATCAAGAAGAGAAGCATTGCATTTGTGATTTCTGATTTTGCCGATGCAAAATTTGAAGACGCACTGAAAGTTGCAGCGCGCAAACACGATGTGGTTGCAATCCGTGTCGCAGACCAGCGTGAAAAATCTTTGCCTGACATCGGAATGGCAAAATTTGTTGACAATGAAACCGGAAAATCAATCTGGGTGGATACATCAGATGCCGGTAACAGGAAAATAATGGAGAAGTTATCGCATGGGAACGAGAAGAAACTGACGGACATTTTCACCCGCTCCGGAGTTGATAACGTTACGCTCTTTACAGGGCAATCTTATGTTCGCCCGCTGATGAGTTTGTTTAAGAAACGTGAGAGAAGATTTTGATATGAATAATTTAACGCAGAGTTCGCAAAGGTTATTGCAAAGTTCACAGAGAAATAAAATTAATTTCCTCTGCGGCTCTCTGCGTCTGCTCAGCGCACTTTGTGTTTATATTTTATTTTCTTTTTCATCCAATGCCCAATCATTCAAAGCCACCGCGCATCTTGATACGAATGTAATAAAAATCGGGGAGCAGTTTCGTCTGATTCTCGAAGCGCAGGCGCCCGAAGGATATAAATTTATTTTCCCTCAAGTGCCTGATACCATCAGCAAACTTGAAATCACGGACCGTTCCAAGATTGATACTGCTGTTATGCAGGAGAAAAAGCTTTATTCTTATAAACAGGTTTTCACCGTTACGTGTTTTGATTCCGGTTATTATCCTGTGCCTCCGTTTGTGTTTTCTTATCAGCAGCTGGGAGATACTGCGCAGTATACGTATGAAACAGATGCGCTGCTGATTTCCGTTCAGGGAGTTGCCGTGGACACAACAAAAAATATCCGCGATATAAAACAGCCGCTTAAAGTTCCGTTCACCTTTGAAGAAGCGATACCGTACATACTTGCTGCTATCGGTGTTGTCATATTTGTTCTTCTGATAATTTATTTCAGCAAGAAATTTAAGAAGAAGGAAGTAGTCAGAAAAGTTTTTATTCCCACACGCCCGCCTCATGAAATTGCTCTCGAAGAGTTGAAGAAACTTGAAGCGGAACGGTTGTGGCAGCAGGGCTTAATTAAGCAATATCATTCTCGGCTTACAGATATTGTGCGGACATACATAGAGTATCGCTATGGAATTATCGCCATGGAAATGACAACCGGGGAAATTCTTGCGGCTTTATCTGGAGCAATGTTCGACACGGAATCATCTGAAAAATTATCGCAGCTTCTGTGGCTGGCTGATATGGTCAAATTCGCAAAAGTGCAGCCGCTGCCGGGAGAAAATGAAATGTCCATGCAGATGTCGGTTGATTTTGTCAACGCGACCAGGGAAATAAAAAAGGAGATTGTTAAGCCACTGGTGGAGGCAGCAGCAAGATGATAATCACATACGCTCATCCGTTTATTTTCTGGCTGCTGATTTTAATTCCGCTGCTTGCAGGATTTTATTTTCTATTTTTAGTGAGGAAGAAACCGGTTGTTCATTATTCTTCGCTTTCCAATTTCAAAGGTGTCCGGAAAACAATTCGCCAGCGCCTGCTGCACCTGCCTGTGATTCTCCGGCTCATTGCGATTTCGGTTTTCATTGTTGCAATGGCTCGTCCGCAGTCAACTTCCAGGTCGCAGAGTGTGAATTCTGAGGGTATTGATATTGTGTTGTGCATGGACATTTCAGGAAGTATGCTGGCTGAAGATTTCAAACCAAACCGCATTGAAGCATCGAAAAAAGTCGCGCTCGATTTTATTGAAGGCAGGGAGAATGACAGAATCGGGCTGGTGATTTTCAGCGGAGAAAGTTTTACGCAGTGTCCCATCACCACTGACCACGCGGTCATAAAAAATCTTTTCAAGAGTGTGACAAGCGGTTTGCTTATTGACGGAACCGCCCTTGGAGAAGGTCTTGCCACTGCCGTAAGCCGTCTGAAAGACAGCAAGGCGAAAAGCAAAGTTGTTATCCTGCTGACAGACGGAGTGAACAATGCCGGTTCCGTAGCTCCTGCCACTGCGGGAGAAATTGCGAAGACGTTTGGCATAAAGGTATACACCATCGGAGTGGGAACAAATGGTTATGCTCCTTATCCGGTAAAGACACCATTCGGAATTCAATATCAGAATATGGAAGTTCAGATTGACGAAGAAGTGCTCAGGCAAATTGCCAATGAAACAGGCGGAAAATATTTTCGCGCCACGGACAACAGCAAACTGAAGAAAGTTTATTCTGAAATTGACCGAATGGAAAAAACAATAATCGAGGTGACAGAGTTTCGCAGGAAGGGTGAAGAATTTTTACCGCTTGTGCTTGCCGGGTTATTGCTCCTTCTTGCTGAAGGATTTTCACGTTTTACATTTTTAAAATCAATACCGTAAAAAATGTTCCGCTTTTCACATCCCGAATTTCTTTACCTGCTAGGAATAATTCCCGTGTATGTTTTCTTGTATGTCATTTACAGAATCAGGAAAAGAAGAGCATTGAAGAAAATGGGTGATGCTTTACTTGTCGCGAAACTTTCTCCGTATTCGTCAGATATTCGCCAGAATATAAAGCTGATTTTATTTCTGCTTGCAAATGCTGCCATTATTCTTGCAGCAGCAGGTCCGCAGATGGGTTCGCGGCTTGAAGAAGTGAAACGCAAAGGCGCAGACATCATCATCGCTCTCGATGTTTCCAACAGCATGAAGGCGGAAGACATCAAACCGAATCGCCTTGAGCGTTCGAAGCAGGCGATAGTTCGTCTCGTAGATAAATTGGAAGGCGATAGAATCGGAATAATTGTTTTTGCCGGGCAAGCATATGTGCAGCTTCCCATCACAACCGATTACGCTGCAGCAAAACTTTTTCTCAGCTATATTGATACTGATATTATACCCACGCAGGGAACAGCAATCGGTGCTGCTATAGAACTTGCAGTGAATTCGTTCCCCCAGGATATTAAGCATAACAAAGCGCTCGTTATTATTACGGATGGAGAAAATCATGAAGATGATGCCATGGCGGCTGCCGGGAGCGCACATGAAAAAGGAATCATCGTTCATACCATTGGAATGGGCTCATCGGATGGCGCGCCCATTCCCGTTTTCCATAACAAGGTGCAGGTGGATTACAAAAAAGACAGAAACGGAAATATTGTTATCAGCCGGTTGGATGATGCATCGCTTGGTAAAATCGCTCTCGAAGGCGGGGGAAAATTTATCCGTGCGACCAATTCCGATGACGGACTGAATGCCATTGTCTCAGAAATAAACAAAATGGAGAAAACAGAATTCGGAGCAAAGATGATAACGGACTATGAAGACC
>DATDOJ010000234.1:0-8635 GCA_035293345.1 Bacteroidia bacterium | reverse complement strand
ATCATCCCGTAAAAGTTTTTTCGTCTCCATGGTTCGCTTTCGTAATTCGTATATTCGTTAAGATTCGTATTTCGAAGGAGTTTTAATATTGTTCCTTCTCATTCGGAAAATCTCTGCTCTTAATATCGTCAATATATTTTCCGACAGCCGCCTTCATATCGGTGTAAAGATTCATGTAGCGCCTGAGAAATCTCGGATGAAATTCCTGGTTGATGCCAAGCATGTCGTGAATCACGAGCACCTGTCCGTCCACTCCGTTGCCAGCGCCAATACCGATGACAGGAATATGAAGTGATGACGCAACTTTCTTTGCCAGCGCAGCGGGAATTTTTTCCAGAACAATCGCGAAGCACCCCGCATCCTGCAACAGGAGTGCGTCTGCTTCCAGACGTTTTGCTTCCTCTTCTTCACGCGCGCGGACAACGTACGTTCCGAATTTATAAATGGACTGAGGAGTCAGTCCCAAATGTCCCATCACCGGAACTCCTGCGGACAGAATTCTTTCTACGGATTCTTTCACTTCGCGTCCGCCTTCGAGTTTCACCGCATGAGCGCCCGATTCTTTCATGATGCGGATGGAAGAGTTCAGCGCTTCTTTGGAATTTCCCTGGTAAGAACCGAAAGGTAAATCAACCACGACCAGCGCGCGCTCAACAGCGCGGACAACGGAGGCAGCGTGATAAATCATCTGGTCGAGTGTTATGGGAAGCGTGGTTTCATGTCCGGCCATCACGTTGGAAGCCGAGTCACCGACAAGAACCACATCAATGCCTGCATCATCAATAATGCGCGCCATGGAAAAATCATAAGCCGTGAGCATGGAAATTTTCTCTCCGCGCTTTTTCATTTCCAGCAGCGTGTTCGTGGTGATTTTTTTTTCTTCCATAGTCAACCGATTATCACTTGAATTTTTCTATTGCCTCTTTCAAATCCTTATTCTCTTTCGTCAAACTCTCGGTTAATTGCCTTTCTCTTCGTAATGCTTTGGTGAGCGTGCTGATAGTTTCGCTTTTGTCATTGTCGGGATTGTTTAAAATCGCGGAGTGAAGCGAATCGTTCCCGGCAGTGAGGCGAAGTATTTCCGCCTTCTGAATTTTAATTACGTTCTCGATACTTAAGCTGTCGCCTGTTACAAGAGCAGAAGTATCTGCCTTATTCAATTGATTCAGCTTTTCATTCAATTCATCATTTTGTTTTTTCAGTTCTTCGAGCTGGCTGAGCATGTAATAGTAATTTCCTGCCGTGAGGGTGATGGTTTCGGATGCATCCGCTTCATCGCCTTTGAGATTCGAACCTGAGGTTCCGGTTTTCTGTTGAACGCTGAGTTTTTTTTCAGGAATGTTCACGTAGAAATAATCCATGTCGGCATTCGTTGACGCACCAAGAATAATTCCCGTGCGTCCGTTCTTATAGGCAAGTTCAGTGAACGAAGCGAGAAGGTTGTTGTTCAGGAGGATGTCGTAATTTTTTTCCGCTGTCCGGATTTCTATTTTGTTGTACACATCACCGGGCAAAATAAAACTGCTCGGCACCCAGCCGGAATTTTTATTGTCCCCGGTGAGCAGTTTGTAATTGACACCGGCAAGCTGCCGGATTCTGAATTGCTGCATCTTGTTGAACTCCACCATCAGCGCTCCGCGGTTGTCCGCCTGAGCCATAAATATTATTCCTGCCGATGCCTCGTCACCGGAATTTCCCAGCAGCTTTATTGCCGCAGCAATCGAATACTCGCTCAATTGGTTTTCCCATTTCGGAAATATTGTGTAGCCGGTAAGAAAATTTTTTCTGCGCAAAATGTATTCACCGTTTTGAATCACAAAAAAATTATCCGTGTTCGATGCCGTCATCCACAGGTCATTATCCGTGCTGAAATCTTCAGCAAGCGCTCCCTCTGTGAATGTTTGCTTCACAAGCTGCGCCTTCATGTCAGCAGACGTGGCAAGGGCAATAAGTAAAGTAATGGATAAGCAGGTTAGATTCCCCTTCAGCAACATGGGGCAAAGATACGGGGAAAATTTACCTAAGACCTAATCTGTAAACAGATAAAAATGAAACTAATAAAGAGTGCAGAATCCGTACGCTAAAAGGGCTATGTTTGAATCACCCCACATTAAATGTTTTTGTTATTGGTGCATGATTAGCAAATAAAAACCCATCGCTTTTATAAAAGGTCTCTCCTTATAGAACGCGGCAATCTGTCAAGCGTAGGCAAAATAATAAACGCCTCGCGCGAAGGCAGCCAGAGCGTTCCTTCCACCACTGCATCGGTGAGCGAGCCGTCTTTAATCCAATCCATAAATATTTTTGGATTGTTTGCTACAATTATGAAGTCGGTCTTTTTGGAAACTCCCGCCTCAATAATCATTTTACTTTTTTCAATGACGAAAGTGAAATCACCACCTCCGGTTTTCACTCCCACGCGATATTTTTTCCCTGCAAGATTTTGTTGCGCGCGTTTGCTTTTCAAAACATTTGCCGACATTTCTTTCAGTGATTTCATCAGGGAAACAAAAACCGGTTTATACTCTTTGTTAGCTTTTATCTTCGGAAGTTTCGGGCTTTCAAAGTTGAGGTCACGTTCAAAAAGAGGTTCTTTCTTTCTGAGTTTTGCAGGCACTTCTGACATCGGCACCCAGAATATATCGAGGATAGAACCGATTCTGTTTTCAACAAAAACTAATTTCAGTTCAATTCCTTTCACAAAAATTCCCGGGCGCGGAATGCCTGTGGTGGTGCGCAACCGCGAAGGAAGATAGGATGCAATCTTTGCATTGGTGGCTACATCCACATACCCGCGGCAGAAAGGCGCCTGACCGATAAATGAAGAGGATGGAAAAATTGTGATGGGTGCTGTCTGTGCCAATATTCCGTGATGAGGAAGCGCGACTTCTTTCATCTCGGCAAAGTTGCACATGGGGCAATTCCAGGTTGCCGCTGTCACCATCACTTGTCCGCAATTGGTGCACTTGCTGCCGATAAGCCGCGCATCTTTCAGCGCAAAGAAAAAGCGTGAATGCTCACCATACGTTTGTTTATAAAGCGTAGCCATGCTCGTGTTGAATTGCAGATACTGCTTGCCGTCTTTCCCCGTAACCTCCGATGTTTCTTTCGGAAGATTAAACTCGGGCTTCAAAACCATTTCTTTCATGATAGAAGATTTATAATTTATTATTTACCGTCTATTGACTATGCCTATTGAACATTCAGAACATTCTTCTTTAAATAATCAATAATCATTTGAATTAACTTCCTCCCTCCAATTCCAAAACTACCGCACCGCCAAACACCGCATTGATAGCGCCTGTTCCGTGAACCAAACCATAGCGGATATTTCGTGCAATCATTTCTCTTCTTGCCGACCAGGTTGAAAACATATTAGAGCCTCCCACAAAATGTCCACCGAAAATAAGTCCGCCCGATGGATTAATTAACAGTTGTCCTTTGCGGGGAGCATCCTTGTCGCCAAGTTCGCGGATGTCTGCCATAATGTGGTCATCAATCAGCGAACGTGTTTTACCGATAGGAACAAATCCCAACTCGCCCATGGTAATCATGAATTGCGCAATGAATGCATCGTGCAGCTCAATCAGTGTAATATCCTTTGGAGTTACTCCCGCCATTTTGTAAGCGCGTTCTGCTGCGATGCGGTCTGATTCAATACGGTGAAGCGGTTTGTATGAACCACCGCGCCCGGGATTGTATGACTCGTTTGCAGCGCCAACCCCTTTCACCCAGATAACCGGATTGCCTGTCCGCTTGCTGATTTCAATTGCTTTCTCCTCGCTGGCGAAAAGCAATCCTCCCGCTCCCTCGGTGTACATACATACTTCGAGCAGGCGGAGGAAAGGTGCAATTATCCATCGTGATTCAAGAACCTGTTCGGCAGTTACCTTTTCATCTCTCCTTTGTCCGAAAGGATTGCGGTTGCCCTGGCGGCAAAGCATTTCAATAATTTTCGCGCGCACCACCGGGTCGTTGATATCGTTCGGATGATTGTCGTTGTATGCCATGCACACCTGCATGTAGGAATCGCTGGCAGTCGCGCCAAGAGGATATTCAAAAAACGGGTCCCATGATTTCGCAATGGTGTCAATCACCATCGGGGTTTCTGTCTTGGAAATAGGGTCGAAGCAGTCGGTGGCTTTTTCACCGCCTATGCAAAGCACTAAATCAGAATAGCCCGATGCCACCTCCATAATGGCAGCACGCATTGCATAAAAGCCGGTAGCTCCTCCTGAAGTTACACGCACTCCCGGTTTGTGGTGCATCCCGATTATTCCGGTGAGTGAACTTTCAGGAATTGCCTGGTGTTCAAAAATGTCATTGTAGATTCCGTACACAACTGAATCCACTTCATCGGTTGTAACTTTTGCATCCTGAAGAGTTGCTTTGGTAGCTTGCTGGAAAAGATTCCAGTACGTGGCTTCCACCCAGCGGCTGCGGCAATCGGTGATACCCGCGCCAACTATTCCTACTCGTCTCATAGTATTTGATTTTGGATTTAGGATTAAGAATTTAGGATTTTAAATCCCAATTCCTTAATCCTTATTCATAAATTTTGATTTCGGCAAATGTAACAGCAACGAATTATTAATCACCCATAACCAATAATTTTTTTCACTCCACCCAATCCGCGAGGAACAAATTCGTGTCATGTGTTCTATTGTTGTTTCTCATGGATGAAAAAATAAGTTTTTTCCCATCTGGAGAAAAGACAGGGAAGGCATCGAACATGGAATCATAAGTGATTTGTTCGAGTCCTGTTCCGTCCATGTTTATCATGAAGAGATTGAACGGAAGCCCCCGCGTTGCATTGTGGTTGGAAGAGAAAATAATTTTGTCGCTTCCCGGTTTGAAGAAGGGCGCCCAACTGGCGTTGCCGAGTTGTGTGAGTTGTTTTATATTTTTTCCATCGGCATCGCAGATGAAAAGTTCCATGTCTGTCGGCATCACGAGGTCTTCTTTCAGAAGCTGGCGGTATGTTTTTATAACTTCTTTTGTCTTTGGTCGGGAGGCGCGGAAAATAATTTTGCTTCCATCGGGAGAGAAAAATGCTCCGCCATCGTAGCCAAGTTCATTGGTGATTTGTTTTATTCCCGAGCCGTCAATATTCATGGTGTATAATTCCAAATCGCCTGAGCGGCTCGAAGTGAAAACAATTTTATCTCCACTGGGTGAAACGGTGGCTTCGGCATCGTAGCCCTTTGAATTGGTGAGATGCTTTTTTATTTTTCCGGTTAAGTCGCAAACGAAAATATCATAGTTGCGGTTGACTGACCATGTGTATTGGTCGCCATGTTTTCTCGGCTTCTCTGCCGGACACGTTGTGTCGGCAAGAAAAGTGGAAGCGTAGAGAACCAGCGAATCCCCGGGAAGAAAATAGGCGCAGGTTGTTCTTGCCTGACCGCTGCTGAGCAGGACAGGTTGAAATTCATCGAGGGAAGAATAATAAATCTGGTCGCAGTTGCGTCCTTCGCTTTTGTTGCGCGCCTGGTAAACAATTTTGCTTCCGTCTGAATTAAAATATGCTTCGGCATTATCTCCGCCATGAGTCAGTTGGCGGATATTGGCAAAATGTCCTCCTGAGGACGGATTCGCTGAGTCGAATTTTTCACCGGGATAGAGCAGGGAAGGGATGGTGTCTTTTGCGGGAGTTTCTTCCGCAGCGGTTTCTTTCGGTTGCTGTGTACAGGAGAAAAGAAAATTGGATAATAAGAAAATTGAGAAAATTATTTTGGCACGAGTCATTAAAAATTTGTTTTAAGGGCGCAAAGAAAAACATTTGAACATTACAGCAAAGTTTTTTTTCATTTCACTTAAAAAAGAAAAGGGACTTATTATCCCTTTTTCATTTTTCCGGTTATTTCTGAGCGGCTTCAATCGCCATCTGCGAGGCAAGCGTCCTGAAAGTGTAAATAATTATCTGCTCTGTATCAGGTATCTTCCTTCAGTGCTATGGGAGCAGGCAGGCAGCAGGATTTTTTATCGGGAGGGTTCAGGGTAAAAAAATCAGTCAATGATAAACCGTTTTAATGAAACATCTCCTGATGCGCCTGTGACTTTTATAATATACATTCCTCTGCTGTAATTGCTCAGCTTCATCCTGTAATTATTATTCCCGTGCGATTGATTTTTAATCTGCCTTGAAAGAACATTTCCTTTTGAATCTATAATTTCAATCACACTGTTTCCCTTGACAGACGCATTATCGAAAATGACATTGATAAAATCATTCGCAGGATTAGGAACAATATTGATAATTCCTCCACCTGAATTATTCACCGCGACAATATCTGATGAGGTCGAACGCCCGTCAATATCGGTTTGCCGCAGGCGGTAATAAGAAATGCCGGGCAATGGATTTTTATCCACTGCTGAATAATTAATCGTCTGCGCACTGTTTCCTGCTCCGTCTATTGTCACCACGGGAAAAAATATTTCTGCATCGCTGCTTCGTTCAACAGTAAAAAATAAATTATTGACTTCCGATGCCGTTGTCCATTCGAGCAAAACTGAATTGGATGCTGCCACCGCAGAAAAGCCGAGCAGTTCCACCGGCAGCGCTCCGCAGCCGATGGTTCCTGTAGGAGCATACTGATAGGGCCACTGCGAAGTATAGGAACAACTCAATTGTTCCCACATGTATTCAAGCCGGTAGGTTGTATTGCAGGCGACACTGTTTTGAAGATTACCCAGGTCACCGCACGTTAACAGGTTACAACTTGAATCGAACAACCTCCAGAAAAACCACTGCACATTTCCGCTGCCGCAGGTTGATTGAATAATATTCTGAAAACTCAACACATTGGAATTGACAGCAGCCGTGGTGAAATAAAAATATTGATTCTTCACCAGGTTGGACTGTGTTGACAGCCCATAGGCAGGACAGGTTGAAGTTACCTGCGCCACCGAGGGAGTGAAAGTAAAATAGCACCCGGCATTTGCTGACGAACATGTATTGACGGAACCCGGATTGGAAATAGTTCCCGAGTAGCTATTGTTTGCTGCGATGGTGCACGTTCCTTCCGTGCCGCACGGTCCGCCTGAGCCATAGGTTATCTGAATCGCATAGGCAGTGCCGGCTGCTCCGGTAATTCTGAATACTGCTGTAAGCGGTCCGTATGCTGCGGACTGGCAGTCGAGCATGGTGCAGCGGTTGGTGGGAAGTCCTGTGGCGGGCCAAATGACAGCTCCCACATAGCACGAGCCGGTGGTAGTTATGATGACATAGGTGTTGGCTCCGGTTGCGGTGACTCTATACCAAACGCTTTGAGTGGCTGAAGGATTACATCCTGTTTCTTCTCCTGCTTCCAGGGTGCCGCAAGTGCTGCCTGCTATTGCTGCCGCACCGATAGTAAGGGTAACAGCGCTTGCATAATTATCATTCGGAGCGGTGGTGCAGGGAGGAGGGATTACTCTGTTATCATTATCAACCGTTGTTGCCGGATTTGGATTCACCGTGCTTTGCCGGCTGTAGGGCGCTGCCTGCAGTGTGTGCTGCGAATAAACATCCATGAAGGGAAAAAGCAGACCCGTCAGCAGAAGCAGAAAACATTTTGCAGGTTTCATTTTATACATGTTTTATGAAGTTGATGACTCCAAATAAAAACAGATTACTTTTTTCAAGGCAAAGTTATACTAAATATTAATTTATTATCATGAGATTTTGATAAACATAATAACATGTTGGGTAAAAAGGATACATTCATTGGCTGATGACGGTTTTTCTTATTTCGATGTGAATTTATCAAATAAGAAAAAGCACGGACGCTCTGACTTCCGTGCTTTTCTTCATCCATGAAAACGAACTTACAAAAATTTAAAAAGAACTTTTCAGAGCGCTGCATTGTGTTAAATGGTTTCCTCCTCGCCAGAGGACGAGTCCGTCCTTTGGCGGACTTTCGTCATTAATGCAGGAATGATATCCTGCTAACGAAGAAACCGGAATTTTATTATCAACTATTTTTTAAACAAGTTCAATAGTTCAATAGTTCAATAGTTCATTGGTTCATTAGTTCATTAGTTCAACGGCTGCGTCACTTGCACAACCAATTAACCAATGAACCAATGAACTATTTTAACCCCTCACCACCACGCTGAACACAGCGGGCACAAAGGCATCTCCGTTTTTGAGCAGCAGGCGGAATTTGATGATGCTCCAGTCCAGTTGCGCGGCAATACCTTCAAAAGGAGTTTCGGGCGTGACTTCGATAGTCATCTGTCCGGGCGCGGGTTCATCGGTGGGGTCGTCCGAAAAATAGACGATGAGTAATCCGGTGCTGACGGAGATTTCAATTTCGTCAGCCCCGTTGTTCACCGTCACGCTGGGCTGGTGAATGGTGAGAGGCGCCACGGTTCCTGTCACCGTCTGCATGTTGGGCACGGTTTGATAAATCACATAATCGTTATACTTCGCTTCGTTCACATCTTCCCAGATGTGTTTGCCGGTGTCGGCAAGTTTCACCAGTTCGGCATAGAGCGTGTTTCCGAGGGTGACGCGCTCGGTGACGGCAGCATCGCGCTCGCTCACGCGCTGTTGTTTTGTGGTGATGGCGGTGTCGGTTGTGGTGATGCCCGTGCTGAGGTTTCCGAGGATGAGGGCGGTGAGTCCTTCGCTCGAGAGTGCCGCCTGGTT
>DATDOJ010000233.1:0-4695 GCA_035293345.1 Bacteroidia bacterium | reverse complement strand
ACAGAAACAATTGTTTTTTCCGTAGAGTGAATTGTTTCTGTGACAGAAACAATTGTTTTTATGGCAGAAAGAAGTGTTCCGATGACCGGAAGAAGTTCTCCGGCCATCGGAGAATTTGTTTTGACGACCGGAAGAAGTTCTCCGGTCACCGGATAACTTGTTTTGACGACCGGAAGAAGTTCTACGGCCATCGGAGAACTTGTTTTGACGAGCGAAAGAAGTTCTACGGCCTCCGTAGAACGTTATACGATGAACGAAAGAAGTTCTACGGTCTCCGTAAGAAGTGCTACGGCCAACGAATCATTTGATTTGGCCTCCGTAGCAAATGCTACGGTCAGCGTAGTAAGTGGTACGGTCTCCGTAGCACATGAAACGGCCAGCATAGCAAGTGATACGGTCTCCGTAGCAAATGCTACGGCCAGCGTAGCACGTGATACGGTCTCCGTAGCACGTGAAACGGTTATCGTAGCAAGTGATACGGCCACCGTAGGAAGTGCTACGGCCTCCGTTTTAACTGAATCGCAATTGAAAAACACACGTTTTGGCTGAAACAGCAAGCTTCCGAAAAGCCATAGAATTATCCTGCTGTTGCCGTAACTGAACTATTAAACAGATTGAAATCTTTTAAAGGCGCCACAGCGCTGCCGGGTCATTTTGTGCTTCCCGCCTTGTTTTATGGCATGAATTTTTCTGTTTATACAATGTAAAAAAATCCTATCTATGAAAGCAAAAGAACTTCGTGCACTTACCCGCTGGCAAAGAATGGCTCTCGTCAGCCAGGCGAAACGCATCAAGCTCCTCGAGGACAAGGTGGAAGAAATCAGGAAAAAATATTTCGCATTGAAATATCCTGATGACATCATGATTACTCCCCGGAGCAGGCCGTTAGCACATAACTGACATTGAGCGTGGTGAAAATCCTGCACAGCGCTGTGGAAAAAATTCCACAAAAAATTATTTTGCGCCTGCTGTACAGCAGAAGAAATTCCGGAGGAGATATTTATTTCAACAGGTGAAAGTTCATTCTGCCGGAAGACGCTTTTTCAGAGCTTCACAAACTTTTTTGTCACCGTGTTTTTCTTTGCATCCATGATAGTGACAAAATAAATTCCTGCCGGAAAAGTGTTTATGTCAACGGAAAAATCTTTTTCCGCTTTCGAAAAAGCAGTCATCCTCCCTCCCGCTGCGTTGCTGATGCTCACAGAATAATTTCCGGGTTTCGGAAAGGAAAAATTCAACTGTCCGGAAACCGGGTTCGGGAAAAGGCGGATTAAATCTGCATCGCGAGAAATGTCTTCAATACCCACATCAGGGCTTGTGTAGCCATAAAAGCCCTGCCCGAAACGGTTACCGGTATTGTTTACATTCCTGAAAAGCACACGGACGTAGCCGGAATCGGGATTCGTGTCCGTATAGAAATAAAAATAAAACGGCTGCACTTCCGAAGGACCAAGCGTGATGCGCGTGGAGTCAACCGTGGGTGCATAGCAGATGTCGGCACACAAAGCCGTTTGCCACGGAGCCGGTGTGCTGATTAATTTTTTTACAATGTCAATGACGCAGTTATCTGTGGCGGAGATATTCGTTAAGGTAGCATGAGCGCTGAGCGTTTCCGAGGGCAAGCCAACGGCAACGCTGTCGCCATTGAGCGCATAGGTGAACATACCGTTGTCTCCGTTAATCACGCAGTGTCCCGAATTGAAGCCGAGCAAGCTGTCAATAGAGCAAAACATATTGTCGGGCACGCGGTTAAACCATGCGTTCTTGGCAGCAACAATTCCGTTTGTATCAATGAGATAGGCATTGTTCGGTGAAGGTCCGTAATTGAGCCACCAGTTGTTGCACGTGCCATCAATGAGAATGGGAGCGTTGATAGTGTAATGTGCGAGCATGGAATCAATAATTTCTTTGCGCTGTCCGTAGGTAGCGGGCTGGCGAAAGAGGACTCCGTCCGTGTAATTGGCGCTGGGCACCCACACCGTGCCGCTGTACGGGCTCACATCAATGATGGGGTGCGCCTCAACAACATACACCACAAAAATTTTAAGCGCGCTTCCATACACGGAAGCCATGGTGTTGATGTCGGGAATTTTTCCGCGGAAGACAGGGCATGTGTAATTTCCGGTGACAAGCAGCACAGGCACTCCGCCCTGCAATTCCGAGGCGAGATTTATTGAATCGCCATTCGGTTTATACAATGTGAAATCGGGAACAGTGTCTCCCGCCTGGTAACCCGATGTATTGAAGCTGCCGGTGTAAACCGGGATGGGACAAACGCTGTCTGCATCATTCGGCAGCGACCCGATTCCGATGGAGGGAAGAAGCTGGCTAAAGGAAGCCGATGCAAACAGTAAGCAAAAGAGCAGGAGTAAATTTCTTTTCATTGTTTGTTAGACGAAAACGGATGCTCAAAGTTTAAAATAATTTTTGAATCAGGGAAATGAGCAGTATCCCGCTTACTTCACCATTTCATCATTCCAAAATAAATCCTTAAAAGTTTTTCTTACGTAAGTTTGTGAAAAATAAAAATGAAAAGTTTAAGCGCATTTATTTGCCTGCTGTTTTTTGCCTTCGGACTTTCTGATTGTGCGGGGCAGCAGGCGAAACAAAACGAAAAAGAAAAAGACCAAAGCATGACAGACGAAAAACAAACAAAGAATCCCTATTACTCGCGCACAGACACAACGGAACTAAAAGTCAGTGACGCGGAGTGGAAAAAGATTTTGCCTGAAGATGTGTATGCCGTTGCACGGGAAAAAGACACCGAGCGTGCGTTCACAGGAAAGTACTGGGACTTTGAAGGCATAGGCGCATACTACTGCGCAGTGTGCGGAAACGCCTTGTTCCGCTCCGATGAAAAGTTTGCAAGCAACTGCGGCTGGCCCAGCTTTTTCGAAACCATCCGCAAGAACAGCGTGAAGTATGTAGAGGATAATTCGTACAACATGATGCGCACCGAAGTATTATGCGGGCGTTGCAACTCTCACCTCGGGCATTTGTTCGATGATGGACCACCACCGACAGGAAAACGTTTCTGCATGAATTCCATCGTGCTCGATTTTGAACCGGGGAAATGAACAGGTTATACGTTATTAGTTATATGTTATTCATAAAAGAGCGTTTAACAAAATTCTGAGTCAAAATATATCCATGAAAAATAAAATAAGTTTATTTGTGTTGGTATGCGGGATACTTTCCCTTACACAATGTACAGGACAAAATGTAAAACCAAACCTTCCCGATAAGAATCGGGACTCCGCTTCGCTTCGCAAACAACAAAACACAACTATGGAAAACAAACAAACAGACACAGCCACATTCGCTGCCGGATGTTTCTGGTGTGTGGAGGCAGTGTTCCAGGACCTTAACGGAGTTATCTCTGTTACCTCAGGATATTCGGGAGGGCAGGTAAAAAATCCTTCCTACCGCGAAGTGTGCAACGGCACCACCGGACATGCCGAAGCGTGTAATATTGTTTATGACCCCACTAAAATCACATATGACGAACTGCTTGAAGTGTTCTGGAAAACCCACGACCCCACTACCCTGAACCGCCAGGGAAATGACGAAGGCACGCAATACCGCTCCGCCATTTTTTATCACAATGAAACACAGAAACAGCTTGCGGAGAAATACAAAAAAGAACTTGATGCATCAGGTGCTTTCAACGCGCCAATCGTTACAGAGATTTCCGCTTACACTAATTTCTACAAGGCGGATGATTATCACCAAAACTATTTCAACGAGAATGGCGACCTCCCCTATTGCCGCTTTGTGATTCAGCCCAAGGTGGAAAAGTTTAAGAAAGTGTTTAAGGATAAATTGAAAAAATAGACCGCTGATAATTATGATGGTCATGATTATCGCAGATAAAAATCTTGACTTATCTTTATCATCTTGAAAATCTGCGGTCACTTTTTAAAACTCACCAGATGATACCACGCCTGCAAAGTATTTACCTGCTCGTTGTTGCTGCGGCAGGAATGGTGATGCTGCTGCTGCCTGTCAGTACAATCAATATTACTCCTTCCGGCTTTGAAGGAAGCACTGCGAAAGTTATCCGCATGGACGCCTTCGGAAAAACTGAAATCGCTGCTGACTCGAAAGTTGATGCCGGTCACAACAAGCTTCTTCCCTACTCCATAATTCTTTCTGCAGTTGTTTCGTTAATCGCCCTCTTTCTTGTAAGGAAGTCACAAGTGCAAATCAAACTCTGCGGATTAAATTATGTGCTCATCTGCCTCACACTCGTTTTGATTTTCTTTTACTGCGACCTGCAGTCGTCTGCTAAAAATATCTTAGTGGTTACTGATTATCATGCGGGAGCCATGATGCCTCTCCTCCAGTTGCTTGCAAACTTTTTCGCTCTTCGAAGAATCAAGCTCGATGCCCGCGCACTGAATGTGATGGTGCAGTTGTAACCTGAATTGATTTCTTTGGAACTATCACTATGTTCAGAATTGTTTGTTTTCTGATTGCCGCGTTGACAATTTCCGTTAAAGCGAATTCACAAGCATGGCAGCTTAATGGTTTTGACAAGAAGAAAATAAACAGGCCTGCGAACACATACCAGGCAGAGCAAAAATATTCCTGCGAACTCATGCGTATCGGCAAATTGATTGTGAAGCCACTTCTGAAAGACAGCGTGATTCATTATGAACTTGCGATACAAGACAAGAATGACAGGAGAAACAA
>DATDOJ010000232.1:0-2493 GCA_035293345.1 Bacteroidia bacterium | reverse complement strand
CTTGGTCAGCCGTTTTATCTCAGGCACCAGCATCGTTGGAATTGCTTTATGCATTTTAAAATCGAAGCGGATGGTCTTAATCGCTCCGCGGCTTTTGTCGGATAATTTCTTCAGCCCTTTCTCGCTGCGTGCTATGGCAATGACGGTGTTGTTTTTATCTTCAGCCAGTTTCAACGCGGTTTCGAAGCCGACTCCTTTAGAGGCACCTGTTATTACTATGTTCATAAGTCAATTTTTTTTTATCTGAAATAAATTTCAATAATGTAATATTGCAAAAAACATTTCTATGTCGCGCTGGAATTTATCTGCATTCGCTTTAGTCAGTTGCCTGCTCTTTTTCAGTTCAGGAGTTTTGGCACAGAGAAATACCGAAAGCAAATTTTATTTCGGTGGTAATCTCGGATTGATGTTCGGCACATATACAGTGGTTGATATTTCCCCATTGATTGGCTACAAAGTAACGGAAAGGTTTCATGTGGGCACCGGACTGACATATACTTATTACAAATACCAGGAAGACGGACCTAACAATACAAAAGGAGCATCATATGAAACAAGTATTTATGGAGGACGGTTGTTCACAAGATACTTTGTTGTCGAAAATCTGTTTCTGCATGTTGAAGATGAGTTGATTAGTATTGAACTTCCTGACCTTGCTCATTATTACGCAACCGGGGATATAGAAATAACGCGCCAGTGGCTGAACAGTGTTTTGGTTGGAGGCGGTTATGGGTATGGTTTCGGCAGCGATGGACCTGCGATTTCAATTATGGTTTTGTTCAGAGTCAATAATGAGTTTGATGATTTTTATCCTTACCAGAATCCGATTATCCGCGTTGGTTTAGGATTCGGGTTTTAATTCTTCCGGAGTTTCTTCCGGTTCTGTTTCGAACAGGGGCACAGCGCCAAAATATTTTATATCTATTCCGTATAATTTTTTTTCTAAACTATCCTGCATGGGCAGGTAGAAAATATGGTAGCGCTTCTGAACGTAGCCAATCAATTCGTCTTTGCTCAGGTAGTGTCCCCAGGTAATCATCTTATTTTTTTCTTCGTCAGGCAACAAAGCATACTTATACATTACCTTGGTGCTCCACCATCCGCAAAGAATAACTGAAGTGTCGGAAATATATTGGGCTTCCTGAATTACACTGTCCGCGAATGCATCAGTTGTTTTTCTTGCTTCGGCATCGGTGCAGACAGCGCCACGAAAAAAATCTATGTTCAGGGATTGGGAAAAGAGCTTGAACTGTGCTGACACCTGAGCAGGCGGTGGCGAATCGGATTTATTCTGCGTACTAACGCCAAGCAGCCAGGGAGAAGCAATGAGCAGCAGCGAGAAATAAATAAACGCTTTGTCATGAAGGTATTTGCCGAACACAAGAATGGTGAATGGAATTATCGGAATCAAATATCCTGACTCGTAAGGAAGCCGCACAAAAATTATTATCGTAAGGTCAATGGCAACAAGCCACGCAATCACGTGTTTCTCATTGGTTGTTTTGGGAAGGAGAAATCGCTTTGCTTTCAGCGGGGAAGAAAACAGCAAAGAAGCGATGCCGTAGAAAATCGCAGCGCATCCGAGAATACCCCAAACACCGAATGAAAATTTGTAAAGCACTTTGGAAATTGTCGGATAGCCCGATAAATCATAGAAAGTAAAAAAAGCATTCCCGTATTTCAGGATGACCGGCAAATAAATAATAACCGAACAGGCAAGCGCCATGGCGGCATAACGGGCAATGACCACCGCATTTTTCCTGGTGTCGGAATTTTTGTCAATCAATAAAATGCAGTAGGGCATAAGCATTGCCAGCGAGGTTATGCGGCAGCCCGTTGCGACAGCAAGAATTATTGCGGAAAGTAAAATATTGTTTTGGAGAATGAGCAGGAACGACAACATCAGGAAAGCCATCGCCCACATATAATCTATCGTGTCGGCAGAGTGCATGAAAACGACAGGCGTAAATGCAAAAGCAATTCCTGCCAGGTAAGGATAGCGGAAACGCATCTGCTGCAAGGCGCAAACGAAAAATAAAACTGCGAGTGAGGACATGACTGCTGTGAGAAAGTTAAGCGCAGCAGCACCACCAGAAATAAACAGCGCAGAAATTATTTCATGCACCGGAAAGCCCGGAAACCTGGATACTTCATATTGAAACGTGTCATGAATATTCAGAGCTGTGAGCGCCACGCCCCATGAATCCTCGTCCGTTCCGAAACCGGAAAACAGAAACGGAATTCTTGTGAGCAGAATTAAAAAAGCAAAAAGAAAATTCTTTCTGCTGAATCCTGATGTGTCATCACCCGAAAAGCGCTCAATTAAATTTGTCAGTGACATTGCGCGTAAAGTTATACGTTATACGTTATATATTATACGACTTCGTGCTTATTCAATCCGGCATATAATGTATAACTAATAACACATAACTTTTTTCACCATTCCGGTTTTTCAATCCTGTACATGTTCTGAAGAATCCACTCCTGCCGCCT
>DATDOJ010000231.1:0-4228 GCA_035293345.1 Bacteroidia bacterium | reverse complement strand
CATTAAATGCAGACATGCCGTTATCAAAGGCGATGCAACTCATCAAAGGCGAATCGGCATTTTGGATTAACAAGCAAAAAATAATACAAGGAAAGTTTGAATGGGCGGACGAATATTTTGCCTTATCCGTCAGCGAATCGCAACTGGAGAAAGTCAGAATCTATATCAGCAATCAGGAAGAGCATCATAAGAAAGCAACCTTTGCAGAAGAATATCAAAAGTTCATCAGCACATATAACTTTGTGCCAATTCATGGCTAAAGCCGGAAGCATTTTCACATCAATAACCCCGCACTGAAGTGCGGAGTTAAAAATAAAGTGCAGGAGATAAAAAAAAAACCGATAAAGACAAAACCTGCTACGAGCGCAGATGCACTGAACTGTATGCACAAACAGATAATCTCGTTTATGAGTTGTATGGATTAACGGAAGAGGAAATAAAAATTGTGGAGGGAGATTGATAAAATTAAATTTGAATAAATAAACACGGCAACAAATACAACCAAACACCATGAACTTTTTCAAATCACTTTTAATCTACTTTGTTTTGAACATCGGCTTTCCGTCTTACGGTCAGATATCGGAAAAGCACTACCGCATTTATTCCGTAACCCTCGGCAAAGAAGTTTCACTGAATGAAATTGCCGATGACATGAAGAATTACGATGTTCTTTTCTTTGGAGAAGAACACAGCGATTCCGTAACACATTATTTGGAAATCAAAATATTCGAAATGCTTCACCAAAAATTTGCCGGCACCCTTGCACTTTCAATGGAAATGTTCGACCGCGATGTGCAGACAGTGATGAATGAATATCTTAAAGGAAGTATTCGGGAGAAAAATTTCAACAAAGATGCGCGGGTATGGAGTAATTACAAAGACTATAAACCCATGGTTGAATTTGCAAAAAACAGTTCCCTGGATGTAGTGTGCGCAAATACACCAAGCCGTTACACTAATCTTGCCGGAAGAAAGGGACAAAAAGCGCTGATGGAATTACCGGACGAATCAAAAAAATATTTTGCGCCTTTGCCTTATGATACAGCATCGGGAAAATATTACGAAAAACTTATGGCATTGACCTCGCATGATGCAACTCCCGCTGCTGATACTGCAGTAAAAAAAGCACCACCCTTGCCTTCTATGCAAGGATTCAATTTAATAATGGGACAATCCCTATGGGATGCAACCATGGCATATTCAATTTCAAAATACCTGAAAAAGAACAAAGGAAAAAAAGTGATGCAGGTTAACGGGAGGTTTCACAGTGACGAAGGATTGGGTATTGTAACACAACTGAAAAAATATAACCGGAAAATAAAATCACTTATCATTTCAGCAGGAACAGATGAATCATTTCCGAACATTGACTGGACTAAACACAAAAATCTTGGCGACTACATTATCATTACAGACCCGGGCGTCCCGAAAACATTCAAAGAATAAAAACTGTGATCCCCGCTCCGCAGGATTTGAAATTCTGCGGAACAACAAACGATGCACAAATAAATAATCTGGTTTATGTGTTGTAAGGATTAACGGTAGAGGAAATAAAGATTGTGGAGGAAAAAAATAAATTTGCATGCATGACAAGTTATACAGACCTAATCAAAACTATTCTTCGCATTTCCGGTTCATACACAAAGAAGCAATTGGAAAAACTCCCTGATGAAGAACTGATAATGATAAAACTTATTGCCGAGCGAAAACAAGATGCGGCAACGCCAGGCAAGTATTCAAAACAAATAATAGTTGGCAACGCAAGACGCCAGATGAACAGGCGTGGCAGGAAGCATTAAATATTACCTGCATCGCAGGGCTGCAATGATGCAGGTGAAGTTTACTTTTCTTTAACAGCGTCCTTTCGAGGTGAATTGGAAACAGGAACAGGTTTGTTCACAACGGGTTTCTTTGCTTTGGCATCAGCAGCTTTCTTTTTTTCTTCAGCTTTTTTTTCTGCTGCGATAATATCGAGGACATCCCTGCCGTCTTTAAAAGCTTTGGTGTTTACTAATTGTCCTTTACGATTGTAATATTTCCATTCGCCATTCTTATGCCCGTTGCTGTAGAGTCCTTCATTTCTTATTTGCCCGTTGCTGTAATAATTAATCCAGCGGTTGGATTTTTTTCCATGCGAGTATTCGCCTTCTGTTCTGATTAACCCATCATAATCATATCGTTTATAGGAACCATCTTTGATACCATATTCATATTCGGTTTCTCTCATAATCCTGCCATTAAAATAATATCGCTTTGATATTCCATTACGAGCATCATTAACATATTCAATTTCCCACATAAGAGTTCCGTACATGCTGTAATGTTTCCACAGACCTTGCTTGCGGTCTATCGCATCCGTTTTGTTCCTGTGGGTTTCTTTACGCGGAGAATATTTAGGTTTGCGTTCCGTCTGACTGTGACCAATAGCAGGAATCAAAACCGCGATGCAAAGAATAGTAACAAGTGTTTTCAAATTGAAATTTTTTGAGAGTATAAAGATACAAAACACATAATTTATATTGCGCAGTATTTGTAATTTTGCTTTCAGCCCCGCTCCGCAGGATTTGTAATCAGTAGTGTTCGAAACATGATAATGAATTAAAACAGAACGCTCCTGACGGAGCTGATAATAAAGTTAGTGGTTTCTCTCTACAAACAGATGACTCCTACAGAGTCGAAAAAGCGAAATGTTATTACCCCGTAGGGGGTAACCTGTTTGTAGAAACAAATCAGAAATAATCAAAAAACCCTGTAAGGGTGACCTGTTCTCCAGGTTTCGAACATCTGTGATTTGTAATCCAACGTTAATCGCCAATGCGGCAAAAATGTGTGAAGAGTGATTGAGGTTGTCTGAACTGTGATTAAATTGATTGGAGTGGTTGGTGTGATTGAATAAACAACACATATTTGCAAAAAGATATCAGATGAAAAAAACCAAAGCAGCTACCGAAGAAACAACAACTCAAACCCTGATAACTATCGGGACCAAACCAACTGATGTGGAGACAGCCGGTTTATCAGGGCAGGTGAAACAGGTTATGCAATCCTGCTACAAGGCGAGAAGCGGCAATAATGTTAAAGGCAAAGTACAGAATTCGGACTACAGGGAAGAAAAAAACCATGCAACATACTACAATGAAAAAGGAAATAAAACAGAGCAGCAAATATTCCATCCATGGAGCCGAAAGAAAATAGCATACAACCTCCTGGGGATGCCTGTTGAAGAGACAACTTATTATTTAGATGGCGATGTGATGAATGACACCGCTAAGGTGATGAATAAAACAACCATGAAATATGATGCCAATGGTAATATACTCGAACAAATCCAATATGATAGCGAAGGAAAAATAACCAGCAAAATCCTCAGCCAAAATGATGACAAACCCCGCTTAGAGAACTCAACGGCAGGGATGAATAAGGTAGTAGGGCGGGGAAACATGATTGAACAGTGCTACTACCAAGCAGATGTTTTAACCGGCAAAATCACCCAGCTATTCGATGACCAGGGGCGCATGATTGAAAGCTGCAGCTATGATGCAAAAGGTTTAGTCAGCAAGGTACTCACGCAATATGATGATAAAGGAAATGTGGTTGAAAAAAGCGGTTATAATGCAACCGGCTTAACCGGCAAGATGAGCAACAAATATAAATACAATAAAGAAGGCGTCAAAGTTGAATACACCACTCATAATTACACTCCGGACGGAAGAATAAATACTTACTCCGACTTCACATGCAATGAACACGGAGACACCATTGAAGGACATCACTATGATGCAGGGGGAAACCCGGCTGGCGACTACTCCTGCACTCATGAATATGATGAACAGGGAAATCTTCTGAAGTCCTTTAACCGGTTTGGGGACCAAACATATCCCTTTTATGAAGAGCACAAAGAAAACCTGAAATCCGAAACGGAAGAATGTGTAAACGACCCGCACGGCAACTGGATAAAGAAAACCACTTACTATTCTTCCTCCTCAAGGTCATGGAAGAAAGTCCCCGTCCTGCTCTATCTCCGTCAAATAACTTACTGGGGAGAAGAAGAGCCGGCAACGCAGCAATCGTTGGAAGTGTTCTTCGCTGATATGAAAGCTCAACATGATAAAGATTATAGAGAAAAAGATGAACAAGATGACAACCAGGAACAAACCATGATGAACAAGCTCACCGAAAAGCAGAGAGAGTGGCTCTCCGAAGCAAGCCAGGTGAACGAACCTTTTCC
>DATDOJ010000230.1:0-4255 GCA_035293345.1 Bacteroidia bacterium | reverse complement strand
GAGAAGAAGCAAGTGCTCCATGGCGTGCAACGGCAGCCGGTGTGTGCCGTCATAAAATTGATTCCGTTTTTTCTACCGGCAAAAATCATCGCATCATCCTGATGGGCGATTTGAACGATGACCCGGTGAATGAAAGCGTGACGGTGGTCCTGAAAGCAACGGGAAACAAAAAGCAGTTAACGGGAGGAAAACTATTTAACCCGTGGGTGAAATCATACAAAGACGGCATCGGCTCTCTGGCGTATAACGATGCATGGAATCTGTTTGACCAGATAATTATCTCACCTGCATTGCTCGATACAGCACAGCATCAGTTTCATTTCAAAGATGCCCGCATCTTTAACCGCAATTTTCTGATTGCCAAAACGGGTAGATACAAGGGCTATCCCAAACGCACGTACAGTTTCAATAAATACATTGGCGGCTACAGCGACCACTTTCCGACATATATTATCCTGGAAAAATAATCGCCCTTTCAGAGGAGTAGCTTTCACTACACCCTTCTCAGCAGGGTGTTCCAGTCAGGGCGATTATCGAGATTGGAAATAGTGGCTTTGTTTTTCTTTAATGACGCCAGAACATTATTGAAATAATCGGAAGCGTATTTGATGTATTCCTTTTCCTTCTCACGGGTTAACCCTTTTGAGGCATCGGCTCGGCAGGCACGGGTGCTGCCAGCGACCCGGCAATGACGCATGCGTCAATGTGATTTTTTACGATACTTTTTGTTTCAAGACAAAAAGTGACATAACTAATTTTATTTTTGACGAAAATTATTTCCCAATGACACGCGGACCTATTTCACAATTCATGGAGAAACATTATCTCCACTTCAATGCTGCCGCCATGATGGACGCAGCAAAAGCATACGAGAAGCATCTGAGCGAAAACGGAAAGATGATGATTACGCTTGCCGGAGCGATGAGCACGGCAGAGCTGGGAATCTCACTTGCCGAAATGATTCGGCAGGATAAAGTTCAAATCATTTCCTGCACGGGAGCCAACCTTGAAGAAGATGTGATGAATCTTGTCGCGCACAATCACTACAAGCGCGTTCCGAATTACCGCGACTTAACTCCGCAACAGGAATGGGAACTGCTCGAGAATCATTACAACCGCGTTACCGATACCTGCATCCCTGAAGAGGAAGCATTCCGCAGAATCCAGAGCCATATTGAAAAAATATGGAAAGAGGCAGAAGCAAAAGGAGAGCGCTATTTTCCGCACGAGTATTTCTACAAAACGATTTTGTCGGGTGTGTTCAAACAGTATTACGAAATAGACGCGAAGAATTCCTGGATGATTGCCGCGGCAGAAAAAAACATCCCCATTATTGTCCCCGGCTGGGAAGACAGTACGCTCGGAAATATTTTTGCTTCCTACGTAATCAAAAATGAACTGAAAGCATCCACTGTGAAAAGCGGAATCGAGTACATGGTTTTTCTTTCCGATTGGTACAGGAAAAATTCTTCGGGGAAAGGAATCGGTTTTTTTCAGATTGGCGGTGGCATTGCAGGCGACTTTCCCATTTGCGTTGTGCCGATGATGTACCAGGATTTGGGCTGGCACGATGTTCCGTTCTGGAGTTACTTCTGCCAGATAAGCGACAGCACGACCAGCTACGGTTCTTATTCCGGTGCTGTGCCCAACGAAAAAATCACGTGGGGAAAACTCGACATCAACACTCCCAGGTTTATTGTGGAGAGCGATGCAACCATTGTCGCTCCGCTCATGTTTGCGTGGGTCCTGGGGTGGTGATTCCGCAATCAGAGCATTTCTACTTTCTCCGAGTCAAGCAATGACTCTCCTTTGAAACGGAGAATAATCTGCGCAACAGTGAGCACATCTTTGCGGCAGTAGCGCACGATGCGTTCAAGGTCGTTTTGTTTCCAGTACACTTCATTCACCATGCTGCCGTCAATGTCATCTTTCGGAGTGGGGACTTTAAATATTGTTGCCAGCAGGTTTAACGATGTATAGGATTTATAGTCGCCAAACTTCCAGAGTTCCATCGTGTCGAGATGCAAAACTTCCCAGGGTTTCTTCCCTGCCGTGTCCAAAGCGGGCGGAAGCGAAATCCCGTTGATGAGCATTCGCCTGGCAATGAAAGGATAATCGAACTCTTTTCCATTATGCGCGCAGAGATATTTATTCGCACCGGAAAAAAATTTCTTAACGAGTTCAGAAAATTCTAAAAGTATTTTTCGTTCATCATCTCCGGCAAATGCCTTGATGCGCATCATTCGCTTTTCTTTTGAGCCGGAAATATATCCCGCGCCAATGCAGATTATTTTTCCAAACTCCGCATAAATTCCTGCATGGCGATATGTGTCTTCTGTTGTTTCGTTTTCCTTTCGGATGTGCGTTGCTTTCCTCTCCCAAAGCGGTTTCATTTCCTCTGCAAGATTTTCAAAACTCTCCGACTGAGGAACAGTTTCTATGTCGAGGAAAAGAATGTTTTCCAAGGAGACGTTGTCGAGCATAAAAAAATCAGCGAATCATTACGCCCTGCTTGTTGATGTGTGGAATCATCGTGAGGTGATTCTCATTGATTGCCTCAGGAAGAAAAATAAATTTCTTGTCGTATATTTCTTTGCCGATGTAAAAACTCACCCAGTACTCGTTATTCAATCCGAAAACATCTTTGATGATGGGTTCTATTTTGGCGGAATGCTTCGGCTCAATTTCGCCAATCAGGTGGCGCAGCACGGAGGTCCGCACGTTTTCTCCGTTGTGGATTCCGTAGCCCCTTGAGCTGACTAATACATTTTCAATTTTCACTTCGTAGGTGTTCACTAAGTAAACGCTCCAGTCCGTTTCGCTCTTCGGGTCTTGCTCCTTAACCGCGGCAATAATAATCCTGTCAACAACAGGGGTGCGAATGTCTTTCAGCATGAAAAAATTATTTTCAAAGATATAAATTGTGATGTGATAAAATGCTGACAGGCATTTCCTCTGAAAGTGTTTTTATATTTTTACCCAAAGAAAATATTTTGCATGTCCGCCATCGAAAAAAAATTCGTAATCATTTTTGCGTCAGGCAGCGGGAGAAACGCTGAAAATATTATTCGTTACTTTCAGTCATCAGAAGATGTTGATGTTGGTTATGTACTGACGAATAACCCGCAAGCAGGAGTAATTTTAAAGACAAAAAATCTTGGTGTGCCGGTGAAAATTTTCAGCCGGAAAGAATTCTATGAAACAGATTCCATCCTGAAATTTCTTCAACAGGAAAATCCATCACTTATTGTGCTTGCCGGATTTCTCTGGATAGTGCCCGAAAAAATTATCCGTGCGTTTCCCAAAAAGATAATCAACATTCATCCTGCGTTGCTTCCAAAGTTTGGCGGCAAAGGAATGTTCGGGGTTAACGTTCAGAAAAAAGTTCTTGAATCGGGAGACAAAGAATCCGGAATTACGATTCATTCTGTAAATGAAAAGTATGACGCTGGCGATATACTCTTTCAAACAAAATGCCATATTGATTCAGATGAAACGCCTGAATCCCTGACAAAAAAAATTCACGCATTAGAGAATAAATATTTTCCGCTTGTTATCGAATCGCTGCTGCTGAATAAAAAAATTGAATCACTTCATAGCGAGTGAAAACAGGTGCGATACTTCTTCCCAGTTCACCACATTCCACCAGGCAGAAATATAATCCACACGTTTGTTCTGGTACTTTAAATAATAGGCGTGTTCCCAGACATCAAGCGCAAGAACGGGTGTGCCTTTGAATTCCGAAATGTCCATGAGCGGATTATCCTGATTGGGCGTTGTGCCGATAGAAAGTTTTTTGTTTGCGTCAACAACCAGCCATGTCCAGCCCGAGCCAAAAACACTTTTTGCTTTATCCGAAAAAAGCGTCTTGAAACTATCGGTCGAATTAAAGGTGCTGTTGAATGTATCTGCCAGTACGCCTGAAGGCGCTCCGCCTCCGTTTGGTTTCATCAGTGTCCAGAACAGCGAGTGGTTGAAATGTCCGCCCGCATTGTTGCGTGTTGTGGTGTTATAGGAAGAAATTTTTTTACAAATATTTTCCAGCGAGCCGTGGTTTTCCTTTTTCCCAAGTTCTGTCAATGCTTTATTCAGATTGTTGATATACGCCTGGTGATGTTTGGTGTGATGAATCTCCATCGTTATCTTATCAATGTGCGGTTCAAGCGCATCGTACACATAGGGAAGCACGGGCAAAGAAAAATCCCCGCTGCTGTTTTGCAATTTGTCATTGTTTTCAAAAATATTTTCTGCCGAT
>DATDOJ010000229.1:0-6417 GCA_035293345.1 Bacteroidia bacterium | reverse complement strand
TGACTAAGATGGGGTTGTTCGGTCCGTGAATCTCAATGCCGCGCTGCGCATAAGGATAGCGCTCATCGCTGATGTTGGGCAATTCTGTGCGCTCGTCTTTTGTAAGATTAAACTGCACGGGCAGGTTGGCAAGGATGGAGGTAATGGCGGCTTCAATGGCAGCGAGTTGCAGCGGGGTGAAGATGATGTTGATTTTGTTAAAGGGCATGGTTTTGAAATTAAGAATTAAGAATTAAGAATTAAGAATTGAAAAATGTTAGTTGTTAGTTGAAAAAATAATTTGTGAGAGTGAAAGTAACGCGTATCCTGCGGGATGACTGATGAATTATATTTCGGGACTGCAAATTTACTTTTTATATTGAGCCGCAATACAATAGTTGAAAATATTTTTTTGAGTTACTTTTGGCGGAAGGAGGAACTGACTTGATGACTATAAAAGAATGGCTTGGTGACAGCAGTTTGAAAACGACAAGCATTTATGTTCATGTAAGCAAAAAGCACATCAGCAAAGTGCAAAGTCCATTAGATAAATTAGGATTGTTGAATCCGTTGGATAAAAATCTCACGGGATGAAGGTGCAGAAAGCCGTCCGGCAGGGTGCAGATAATTTTTACATTTGCATCGTTTACAGCACCTTCGGGTTTTGGAAGGTGCAGATAATAACATGTGGCTGCAATTTTTGGCGGCAGTTCTAACTCGAACATTTCTGCAAGAAATAAACAGACAAAATATGAATCTTGAAAAAAAATATAGCGTTGCCGCCTTCATTGACATTCTTGGTTACAAAGAATTAATCCTGAAAGAATCTATTGAACGAGAAACAGAACTCTTTGCCGACTTGAAAGAGACAATTGACTTTGCATTACAATGCACTTCCGAGTCAATTAAAAGTAGCATGGACTTCCTTGACAACAAATTTGAAAGTTCGGAACGGCTTGCAAAAAAATTAAATGTTAAGCAATTCTCCGACAACATCTACTTTTCATTTGACTACTCTACCAATGACAAAATTGACTTGTATTTTGGTATCTACATTATTACAACCATTTCTTGTTTGTATCAGCGACTAATGCTTGGCAAAGGATATTTTGTTCGTGGCGGAATTGCAAATGGTTTGAACATGGTTGACAAAAATTTTATTTTCTCAACTGCATTGATTAAGGCAGTAGAAACCGAAAAGGAAACTATCTATCCGAGAATCACATTACACAAGGAACTTAGAGACATTTATGTTGAGGCGAAAGACAATCCTTTTCGTGAACTTACCTCGGGACAACTTGTAGAAGATTGGGCGGAACAAGTTTTCTTAAATCCGTTCCTTAATTACGAGCAACGCACCCAAAAAGAATTGGATTTATTGCCTCAAGAAATTGTTCAAGGACTTTTTCAAAACATTTCAAAAAAGCAAAGGCGACTAATCAACAAAATAAACAACAAGTTCGCTGATTACTTTGACGACAAAAAATTTCACTCTCTTGCAAGAAAAAAAATTGCGGAAAGAATAAAGAAACATAAAAACAAGTAGCCGAGCATTTATGAAAAATATCTTTGGACAAGAAACTTATTGAATTGGATTGAAGACAAACCAACAGAACTTTCATTCAAGTTTGTTTAGCTCCATCTTAATAACTGCAACGACAATGCTAACTCCTAACTTCACGACCATGAATGTAAATCGCTTCGGACAACCTGACTGGAAACTTGAAACAGTTGTGCTTCGAGGCGAGAGTAAAACTGCAGCTAACATAAAGATTCCCCTGTAAATTAAATACACATAAAATCACACTGAAGGGTAAAAAAATCCTGTATCACTTTTTTGTGATAGCGCTGAACTCACCGTTGCCGTTTTAGATTAGCGTTTTCCTTTTCTGCTGAGCCGCTGCCTGAGTTTATCCCGTTGGATAATTATCCTACGGGATGAATCAATTTAAAATTGAAGATTCCTCTGCGAGTTGTCCCGCAATGCTGACTCTTCGCAGCAAACTGTATTGCAAATTCAAAACTTTCAAAAAGTAATTCAAGACAATTTTGTAAATTAGTCCCGAAATAATCGGAATGAAAAAACGAAAACATTCAGGGCTTGATTTTGAAGTTGACGAGATAACAAACTCCATTCAAAATGTTGTTACGGGCGACAGTTTTCCAACGGATGTCACTTTAATTTCTAAAGATGAATTAAAGTCCGTCACCATAAAAAACGGATGGAGGTTTCTTTGGAAAAAGGAGTTTAAATATCCCGAGCGAGATGTTTACAAACTGACTATCGTAAATAATCAAACCATAATTCAAGGTTTGATAAGTTTGGAAATTAAACCCGACCACGTTTATATTCACTTGGTGGAAAGCGCTCCTTTCAATATCGGGAAGTCAAAAATTTATTCGGGTGTTCCCGGAAACCTTGTTGCCTTTGCTTGTAAACTTTCGTTTCAGCGTGGGCACGAAGGCAATATTTCTTTCTTATCTAAATCGCAGCTTGTTCATCATTATATTGAAACTTTGGGAGCTATGCACTTCGGTGGCAGAGTAATGATTATTGATACAAACGCAGCTTTAAAACTAATCAACAAATATTATCCAGTATGAACTTAGCGAAGCGATATCACGAATACCCTAAAAAAATAAACAGGACATGAGTAAAACTAAATCTAAAGAACTTGATGTGGACTTTATTGGCGGACTTGGTTCGCTGACTAAGGAAGAAGAAAAAGCAATCAGTGAATTTCTGAAAGCCAGAAAACTTGCGAGAGCGAAAAAGCATACTCGTTTGACAAGTTCCACGCTTCGTAAGAAAGTATCTGCATAATTCATCCGTCAGCTGACGGACTTCGTGGACGGAAAAGCATAGCCGCTGACACTAAGATTTTCCCTGTAAATTATTTATAGCATTCGTCTTTAGAATTACTTTTTGCTTACGCTGCCTTTTTCAAGATGATATCTTAATCAAGATTCCTCTGCGAGTTGCCCCGCCCCGATAATTACCGGGACGGAACAATAACTTTTGTTAAAAAAATTATGGTTGAAACAAAAAAACAGTAATATTGCTTCACCAAAAGAAATCAGCGCGTCCCGATAGCTATCGGGATGAAAATTGAGAGCCAGGCATACTCAAACTAACATAAAACAATAACAACGAAAAAATATTTTATAATCCCCGCGTTCAGCATTGCCTGCCTTTTGCTTACAGTAAATTGCTTGCTGCCCGTTTCATGCTTTGCCGGCAACCATGAAACCCCTGCCACTAAAGACGAAGCGCGGCAATGGCTTTCCACACAAAACCAAAAGGGCTTTTTGGAAAACCGCGGGCAGATGACGGATATGGATGGCAAGCCCGTTCCTTTTGTGCTGTTCAGAACCGAAGCTCCGGGGTTGAATATCTGGCTCACCGAACAGGGATTGGTAATACAAACCTTAAAGACAGAAGAAGAGCATGAAGCGCGCGGTCCCGAAACGGAAGAAAAGAAAATGCGGGAAGGCAAAGATGAGAAAAGGGAAATCCGCTGGGAGCGCATTGACATTGAACTGAAAGGCGCAGGCATAAAGAAAAGCAACATTGTTAAAGAACAAGCAACGCAGGGACACAGCAATTATTTTTTTCCGCATTGTCCGGACGGGCTCTATGATGTTAAGGAATATGAAAAAGTAACCATCAAAGAAGCATACCCCGGCATTGACTGGGTGTTATACCGCAAACAAGACGGAACGCTGAAGTATGATTTCATAATACATCCGGGAGCCGATTACAGACAGATAGAACTGCTTTATAAAAGCAAGACACCTCTGAAAATAAATGAGCAAGGACAGGTGGAACTTTATACCGGCTACGGCAATGTCAGGGAAAACACACCTGTAAGTTTTTATGAAGGTAAAGAAATCAGTACAGAATTTGTTCAGCAAGAGCAACGATTAATCCTGCTCAAAGAAGATGATGGTTTTGAGACATCCGTACGTTTCAATCTCCCGTCTCTCCCGGGTAATCTCACCTCTCCTTTAATCATTGACCCGCAGCTTACGTGGGCTACTTTTTATGGAGGCAGCAATTCGTGGGAAGGTGCAATGTCTGTTGAAACCGATGGGGCCGGCAATGTTTTCATTGCGGGATATAGCAATTCAACTAATTTTCCTGTTCAAGCGGGAGGCGGTTTTTTTCAGGGTACCAAAACAGGCGACCTCGATGTTGTCATTCTGAAATTTACGAATACCGGTGTGCTGCTTTGGGCAACATATTATGGCGGAAGCGGAGAGGACTGGAGTTATTCAATTGCCTTTGATGCCAATTCGAATTTGTTCATAACGGGACATTCAGGTTCATCTAATTTCCCGGTAACAGCGGGAACTTACGGAGGCAACTTCGATGTTTTTATTTTGAAGTTTGATAACACCGGTAACCGGCTCTGGGCAACCTGTTATGGCGGAACTTATGATGATGAAGGTAAATCCATTGCCTGCGACAACACAGGAAATGTGTTTGTAACAGGACACACATGGTCAGGCAATTTTCCTCTTCAAACGGCAGGAACTTTTTTTCAGGGGACGTATGGCGGAGGAAATATCTGGGGAGGCGATGTGTTTATCCTTAAATTCAATAACACCGGCAATCTCCTTTGGGCGACCTATTATGGAGGAAGCGGAGCGGATGTCGGGAATTCAATTACATGTGACGGAACAAATGTGTTTGTAGCCGGGTATTCCACTTCAACAGATTTTCCCGTTCAAACTGCAGGCACTTATTTTCAGCCGAACATTGGCGGAGGAACAGATGACGCCTTTATCCTTAAATTCGATAATGCAGGTAACCGGCTTTGGGCAACCTATTATGGCGGAAGCGGAAGTGACGAAGGTTTTTCCATTGCCTGTGACGTTCTCGGTAATGCATTTGTAACGGGATATACATCTTCAACTAATTTTCCGTTAGCACCTCCTGTGAGTCCGGGACAAACAACATCCTGTTGGGCAGGTACTGTGGTTAACGATGCAGGCATCGGAACGGTGGCATGGAACACTACTTCGCAGGCAACCGGAAGTGTCAATGACAATATTCATGGAATCACCGGAAGTATTTCTTCCGGCAATTCATCTAATTATCTTAAGGCAACCAATTTTGGAATCGCAGTTCCTGCCGGAATGATTATTACGGGCGTGGAAGTAAATGTAGAATGGAAAGGAAGTGGCTCTGCCATAGCGGAAAATTCTGTTCGCCTGGTAGTAGGTGGAGTGATAAGCGGAATAAACCAGTCAACCTTCACACCAATAGGAGCTGCAGAAACCATGAAGACATTCGGAAGTTCAACGAACCGCTGGGGTTTGCCTTTAACCGCAGCCGATGTGCAGAGTGCCGGCTTTGGTGTTGCCATTGCAGTTACAAAAGCAGGAGGAGGCGGGCAAACAGCATCGGTTGACAGAATAAATATTGTTGTTCACTATGCAGTTTCATGGTCGGTCTTTCAATCATCCAATGCAGGAGGCGATGATGCATTCATTCTGAAATTCGGCAATGCAGGTAACCTGATTAATGCAACCTACTATGGCGGAAGCGCGAATGAACATTTTAACAGTACCGATAATTTAGCTGTTGACCATTGCGGGAATATTTACGTTTCTTTTGAATCACAATCCGCAGACATATTCACTAAGGACTCCTGTGATGCCGGATATTTCGATAACACATATAACGGTGGTATAGCTGACCTCGTTATAACTCAGTTCACCAATGCAGGCATTTTACTTTGGGCAACCAATCTTGGAGGCGATGGATGGGAGTTTCGCGCTCCTGTTGCTGTTGACAACATGGGCAAACTTTTTATGGCAGGCGAATGGATAAGCCCAACGAGCAGCGCTACTTACCCGGTCATCAATCCGGGAGGAGGCGCTTACTACCAGCCGGCATTTGCAGGAGGTACAGATGATATGTTTATCGCAAGATTTGAATTTGTTGCTGATTGTCCCTGCGGCACAGCCCCGTTGCCCATCGAGTTGCTTTTCTTTTCGGCTGAGGTAACAAATGATGATAACGTTTTATTGCTGTGGGCTACTGCTTCCGAAACAAACAACGACTTCTATACTGTTGAAAGAGCAAAAGACGGACTTGCTTTTGAAGAAGTGCTGCGCAGGAAAGGAGCGGGCAACAGCACCGCGACCATTGAATATTCTGCAATGGACTTTCATCCCTATTTCGGGACTTCCTACTACCGCCTCAGGCAAACGGACTTTGACGGTATGTTCACTTACTCCAATATAGTTCCCGTAACCGTGAACCCAAATGAATTAGTCGTTCACATTTTCCCGAACCCTTCCGATGGAAAGTTCCATGTTAATATTGAATCGGGAAGCATTGGTGCCGATGCCGGCATAAAAATTTACAACACGCTGGGAGCAATACTATATCAATCACCCGTTAAAGAACGGAAGTCAATAATTGAT
>DATDOJ010000228.1:0-2799 GCA_035293345.1 Bacteroidia bacterium | reverse complement strand
CCAGTTTTATTTCAAGACGCAGGCGGAGATGGAAAAATTGTTCAGCGATATTCCTGAAGCGCTTGACTTCACCAATGAAATTGTTGACAAAGTCGAAACGCTTTCGCTGAAACGAAACATCCTTCTCCCCCACTACCCTATTCCGGACAACTATAAAGATGCGGAAACTTTTCTCCGTCATTTAACTTTTGAAGGAGCGAGAAAAAAATACGGAAACGTTACTGCCGAAATCGAGCAACGTCTGAATTTCGAACTCGGCATTATCACACAAATGGGATTTGCAGGATACTTTCTCATCGTGTCTGACTTTATTGATGCAGGAAAAAAACTCGGAGTGCTTGTCGGACCCGGGCGCGGTTCGGCTGCGGGTTCGGCTGTCGCTTATTCCATCGGCATCACCAACATTGACCCCCTCAAATATAACCTGCTCTTCGAACGCTTCCTGAATCCCGAGCGCATCACCATGCCTGATATAGACACCGACTTTGATGATGCAGGTCGTCAGAAAGTGATTGATTATGTCGTGGAAAAGTATGGACGAAACCAGGTGGCACAGATTGTTACGTTCGGAAGCATGGCTGCAAAAAGTTCCATCAAAGATGTTGCGCGGGTGATGGAACTTCCGCTTGCCGAAGCCAATGCAATCACCAAACTGGTTCCCACACGCGGCATTGATTTGAGCGCTGACAAAAATCTTCCGAAAATTTTCGAGAGTGTTTACGAACTGCGCGATATGCTTAAAGGCAGCGACCTGAAATCGAAAACCCTGCACATGGCTCTGGAACTGGAGGGCTCCATCCGTAATTCCGGCATTCATGCTTCGGCAATCATCATTGCTCCCGATGAAATCACCAATCACATTCCGGTTTGCACAAGCAAAGAATCCACGCTGCTCATCACGCAGTTTGAAGGAAACATAATTGAGGGCTCTGGAATGTTGAAAATGGATTTTCTCGGATTGAAAACGCTGACCATAATCAAAGAATGTCTCGGCCTCATCCGGATAAATCACAACATTGAAATTAACGTGGATGAGATTCCGCTCGATGATTTAAAGACGATTGAATTATTTCAGCGCGGTGATACGGTAGCTGTGTTCCAGTTTGAAAAAGATTTTGCGCGAAGGTGTTTGCGCGAGATGAAGCCAACTGACATTGAAGACCTCATTGCAATGAACGCATTGAACCGTCCGGGTCCGATGGAATTTATTCCGCTGTACATCCGCAGAAAACATCAGAAAGAAAAAATTGAATACCCTCATCCGCTGCTCGAAGAAATTCTGAAACCGACTTACGGCATCATGGTTTACCAGGAGCAAATCATGCAGGCGGCACAACTCATTGCCGGATATTCGCTCGGCAGCGCTGATATTCTGCGCAGGGCAATGGGTAAGAAAGATAAAGAGAAGATGGCGAAAGAGCGCGAAAAGTTTGTGAAAGGTGCGCAGGAAAAAAATAATATTCCCGCTGCAAAGGCGAACGAGATTTTTGATGTGATGGAACGGTTTGCAGAATATGGATTCAACCGCTCGCATTCAGCAGCTTACGCAGTGGTTGCTTTCCAGACAGCATATCTCAAATCACATTATCCCGCAGAGTTCATGGCGGCAGTGCTCACCAACAACCTGAGCAACATGGATGAAATAACTTTCTTCATGGACGAATGCAAGCGGATGAACATTCCCATTCTTGGTCCTGACATTAACGAGAGCGGAATGAATTTCACGGTGAACAAAAAAGGAGAAATCCGTTTCGGGCTGGCAGCAGTAAAAGGTGTTGGCGAGGCAGCGGTGACTTCTGTGCTTGAAGAGCGCAACACTTCAGGTTCGTTCAAAAATATTTTTGACTTTGCCAAACGTGTGAACAGCCGCACTGTAAATAAGAAATGCTTTGAGTCGCTGGTATGCTCAGGCACGTTTGATTGCTTTAAAGAATATCACCGCGCACAATATTTCTTCACGGACGCAAAAGATAATTCCAACGGCATTGAAAAAATTATCCGTTATGGAAGTAATTCTTCTTCGACAGAGAATAAAAATCAGCATTCTCTTTTTGGCGATATCGCTTTTGCTGAAACCGTTGTTCCGAAACTTCCTCTTTGTGAACCCTGGTCGAATCTCGAACAGTTGAAAAAAGAAAAAGAGTATCTCGGATTTTATTTATCCGGTCATCCGCTTGACCAGTTCCGTTTTGAACTGAAGCATTTTAATTCACACCGCATTGAAGAACTCCAGGATTTAAAACCGCTCAACAGCCGCGAGGTTTCTTTTGGCGGAATGATTACCGAAGCCGAACACCGCATGTCGAAAAACGGTAAGCCGTTCGGCTCATTCACGGTGGAAGATTTTTCTGAATCCATCCGCATGATTCTTTTCTCTGAGGATTATCTTAAACAAAAACATTTACTTGAACCCGGTAATTTTGTTTTCCTCAAATGCAAAGTTCAAACACGTTACAATTCGTCTGATGTCTATGAACTCAAAATTCTCACCATGCAGTTGCTGCAGGAAGTAGGTGCGCGCATGGCGAAGAATATTACGCTCACCATTCCCCTCCGGTTAGTGTCGGATGATTTTCTGAAAACATTTGACACCATGGCGAAGCAGCACCCGGGAAACTGCCAGCTTCGTTTCAATATATTTGATAACGATGAAAAAATTTCTCTCTCCATGGCTTCACGTAAATCGCGCGTCATGTTGGACAAAGACCTGATTGATTATCTCGAAACGATTCCGGAAGTGAAGTATCATTTGAACGGGTAATGAATTACTTCACCCAACACACAGAAAAACACCTCTAT
>DATDOJ010000227.1:0-2915 GCA_035293345.1 Bacteroidia bacterium | reverse complement strand
GTTCAAAAAGGAAATTGGCGGGGAAAAGGTATTCGCATCTATTCAGTTTATCAAACGCTATGTGAACCTGCATGGCAAAGTCGGGATAAAAGAGAAAGCAAAGAAACTTTTTGAACAGCTTAATCGTGCCGTAAAGAAAGGAAAGATTGTGAGGAAAGACAAGTACGCGGAAAAGCTCAATCAGATTTGGCTTTCCTTACAGGATTTTCTTGCCGACAAAAACAAGAAAACTCTTCCAATGAATTCCGCAGAACTGAATGGGTTGCTTGGATTTTTAGGTAAGAATGTGAAGAAACTTTATGACACAGATGAAAAAAAGCTGAAAGCCATAAAGACAAAAGGAAACCTCATAACATTTAAAAAGCCATTCTATCCAAGAGGCACGTCAGAACAGGGATTTACTCAGATTATGGTAACTGGAATCCGTAAAGAGAAATCCGGTGCTATTAAAATTGAGGGGTTTGGCAGGGATTCAGACTGGTATAAGAGCGAAAAACAATTAATTGATGCTATAAATTGGGATTGGATGGAAAGCGCACACGCAATGGACGGACTGGACGGTTGCAACTGTGAACTGAACGGAATTGACGAAACATCTCAGCGCGGAAACAAACTGATGAGCAGTATGGACTTTGCAGACATGGAATTTAATTCCATTGGGCTTACTGATAAATGGCGTGAGCTGATGGGAGATCCTGCTCCGGGCTTTACAGCAATGGTTTTTGGGAAACCAAAAACAGGTAAGTCGTATCTCTGCGTTGAGTTCGCAGGATACCTGGCACGTAATCATGGAAAGGTTTTATATGTGGCGCGTGAGGAGGGGTTGGACAAGACCTTGCAGATAAAGCTCAACGATAAAAATGTAAAGCATGAAAATCTTTTCGTGAGCGATTATCTTCCTGAAAATTTATCGGAGTACGATTTTATTTTTCTTGATAGCGTGAACAAACTCGGACTTTCCGCTCAGGACTTGGATGTACTCCGAAAATCAAATCCGGGCAAGTCTTTCATCTTCGTTTTCCAAACCACCAAAGACGGAAATTTCAGAGGTAAAAATGAATTTCAGCATGACGTGGACGTGGTGATTGAAGTTGCTGAAAAAGGAAAAGCCGTCCAGTTCGGCAGGTACAATCAGGGAGGAGAGATGAGCATTTTTGAGTAGTAAAAACTAAGATTTTGCCGGGTCAAAAAGGCTCCGTACATTTGTAATACATTGATAATCAATGTACTAAATATGAAAAGGAAACCCTTTATACTGGCAAAAATGAACCATAAAAAACATGGAATCATTCAAGCCAAAAAAGAATCAGCAGTACAAACGCCTGACGATAGAAAGAGTTCGGCAGGAAAAAGGTTTGGAACACCTCACAGACGAAGAAGCAACGAACGTAGTGGATACGCTCGAACAGTATGCAATAATAATGTACAACCTATTTAAAAAACAAAACTATGAGCAATTTTTCCCTCCTTAAAAAATTTGCCAAAGGCAGAAAAGAAACAGAAGGCTTTGCAGGAAACAATGCAGTAATCTATACTCGCGTTTCATCAAAGGAACAAGCCGACACAAACAAAAGTTTGGACTGGCAGAAAAAATACTGCGAAGATTATGCAGTTAAAAATAGCCTGAGCGTTTTAGGATACTTTGGCGGAACATACGAGAGCGCACAAACCGATGAGCGCAAGGAATTCAACCGAATGATTAAATTCGTAAGAAATCAAAAAGAAAAAATTTCCTGCATTTTAGTTTACAGTCTTGACAGATTCAGTCGTTCCGGTGAAAACGCAATCTACATTTCATCCGAGCTAAAAAAAATCGGTATTGCTATTATCTCCGTTACACAGCCGATTGATACCAATACTCACACAGGAGCCTTACAACAAAACATTCAATTCATCTTCAGCAAATACGATAATGATTTGCGTAGGCAGAAAAGCGTAGATGGAATGAGAGAAAAATTGTTGCGCGGAGAATGGTTGGGTCCTGCTCCGAAAGGATATTCGTATGACCGTTCAAATGGAAACAAAGAACAGAAAATTGTTATCAATGAAACAGGCGAGCTAATCAAAAAAGCATTTTACTGGAAACTCGAAGGGGTATCGCATCCGCAAATCATGGAACGGTTAAATGCTTTAGGGTATAGAATTGCTATTCAGTCTTTATCAGGCGTACTTGAAAATCCTTTTTACTGCGGACTTATTTCTCATAATCTTCTTCAGGGAGAAATTGTACAGGGCAACCACCCCGCGCTTATCCCGGTTGAAGTTTTTATGAAAGTAAATAAGCTGAAAAAGACAAGTGGATTTCATCAGAAAAAGGATAATGAAAATTTGCCTCTGAAACCAACACTTCGTTGTGCAATTTGCGGATGTGCTTACACAGGATATTTAGTTACGAGGAAGAGATTGTATTATTACAGGTGTAATAAGCGTAATTGCAAGTGCAATAAGAGCGCAAATCAACTCCATGAAATGTTCTCCCGTCTGCTTCAAAATTATCGCGTAGATTCAACGTATAAAGGTCTATTGAAAGAACAACTTGAGTTTACCTATAACAACCTCACCGAAAAAAATACTGACTTTAAAAAAGAGTTGACATCAAAATTGGGCGAGTTAGAAACGAAGATAAAATCTGTGAAAGAAAGGTTTGCAGTTGGTGAAATTGACCGAAATCTGTATGCTGAAGTGTCGGCAAAATTGGACAAGCAAAAATCGGGTATTGAGTTCGAAATCGAAAAATCGGGCAAGCGTGTGTCTAACCTTCAAAAACTTATAGATTACACAATGGATTTATCGTCTAAACTACACACAACGTGGGAGTTAAGTGAGTACACCGACAAACAGAATTTGCAGAAAATCGTTTTTCCTGAGGGGCTTCAGTATCACAAAAAAACAGACGAGTATCTAACCCCAAGAAT
>DATDOJ010000226.1:0-2584 GCA_035293345.1 Bacteroidia bacterium | reverse complement strand
AAATATTATGGGGCAGCATTACCTCACTACCGACAGGGTTGAACTGCAGTTCGACATGCCGCTGGCAGAAATTGTTTTTGATTTTTATGACAAGCTGAAAAGTATTTCCAAGGGCTACGCTTCTTTCGATTATCATCCCCTCACCTACCGCGAAAGCGATTTAGTGAAACTCGACATCCGCATGAACGGTGAGCCGGTGGATGCGCTTTCTGCTCTCGTTCATCGAAGCCATGCATACGAATTCGGAAGAAAAATGTGCGAGAAGCTGAAAGAACTCATGACACGCCAGCAATTTGAAATCGCCATCCAGGCAAGCATCGGCTCAAAAATAATTGCGCGCGAAACGGTGAAGGCGCTTCGCAAAGATGTTACCGCTAAATGTTATGGCGGAGATATTTCCCGAAAGAGAAAACTTTTGGAGAAGCAAAAAGAAGGAAAGAAAAAGATGAAGTTGGTGGGCAATGTTGAAATTCCGCAGCAGGCATTTTTAGCTGTGCTCAAGTTAGATTAGGTTACCGCAGAAAATATTTTTACAATAAAAAACCCCGGCATAAATTAATGTCCGGGGTTTCTTTTTATGCAGCGGTTGTTTATTGTCTTACATAAATATAGGTGCAATTTACAGAGCCGGTTGCCGTGGTTTCAACCGTGTTAATCCAAACCGTATCGCGGCCGAACGATAATGCTCCTCCGCCTGAAAAACTTCTGTTCACCGGATTGGTGCCGCAAACAAAGGAAGCAGGCACGATAGTTACCGTAGAAGTAATGAAATCAATATCTGCGCTGAGTTTGCCGGCTGCGTTGGTGTACCATCCGAATCCCGTGAATGTAATCCGGTTGTTTGTTGTTGTGGAAATAATAATTCCGTCCGTAAACCCGCTGTTGCATGTTCCGGTAACTGCGTAAGAATCGGAAAGTGTTTCAGCGCTGTTCTTTACCAGAACCGTTCGCATGGTTTCACTCTTATTGCCTGCACCATCCGTAACCGAATAGTGAATATAATACGTTCCGACTTTATTTACATCCGGATTTGTAGCGCTGACATCGGAAGTCACATTGATATTTCCATCTTCGTTGTCCGATGCGGTAACCCCGGGGTCGTTAAACGGAGCGTTCAGGTAAATGGTAATCACCTTCTCCCCGTTCATAGTAAGTTGAGGCGGAGTGGCGTCATCTTTATTGCAGCCGGAAAAAAATAATGCGGTGCATGCCGCAGCGGAAATGATTTGAATAGTTTTCATCAGAATATTTTTTAGGACTTTAGTACGGATAAAAATAGAATCTGTTCCGCAGCAAAAAATACTCAGAGGGAAAATATTTCAACAGGAAAATGTTGCCCGTCAATAGAAAAAAACTGCATGGCGGTTCAGCGTAGGAACTCCGGCAGTGGTATCATCCACCGTATAAATCACATCCAATCTGATATTCGGAGGAATTTCAGCGATGGTTCCTGAGCCGGTAATGAGATACCGGCTGAATCCTCCGTCCTGCAGTTGTGCCGGAATGGTTATCGTATTCGCTTTCACATTCGCGTATGTATTGCCTGTAAAAAAATTGTTCATCAACCCGTTTATGTAAACCTGGAACGGATTCAGAATGTTCTGCGTGAAGCTGCTTGAGTATGCAATGGTATCAACCTGCGAAGTATCATCAACAGCGTAGTTGTTGGCAAGCATGGCGCCCGTCAGGGTTACATTCACCAATCTTGTTGCAGTCGCCATGTTTGCGTTTCTGTCCTGCGCTTTATACAAGATAGTGTAAGCGCCCGTAGCGGTTTCATCGGGATTCTGGTTGCTGAAATCGGAAACCACATACACCGATTCATCTTTGTCATCATCGGCAGTGGCACCGGGGTCAACATACACCGTGTTCTTGGCAATGGTGGTGTCGGTGCTTCCGATGATGGTGATTTTCGGAGGGGTGGTGTCTTCCTTGCATGCCTGAAACGTTATGAAAGAAAGCGCAATCAAAACAGTTGCGACTGTATTCATTTTTTTTCTCATGGGTTTAATTTTGTTTGGGTAAAAGTACAACAAATATTTTTTTCGTTACATTTGCCTCATCGTTAGAAAAAATCTCCCCGTGCCTCACCGCTTCATATTGCAAAATATTTTTGTTGCAACGCCCCCGCTCAAAACGGGGCAGGGCTGTAATGCTTGCGTGACGCGGCTTTAGAGACCTTGCTATATTTGCTTTAACACAACACTGACAAAATGAATGTTTCTTCAATAACTCTTTATAATGTTCTCAAGCTGAAACTTGGCGACTCCGAAGCGCAGGCGGTGGTGGAAGGCATTAAAGAAGCGGTGCGCGAAGAATTTGATACTGCAAAAGATATTCTCCTCACCAAGCAGGATAAAGTTGAGCTTATTGAAAAAATTGCCCAGTCAAAATTAGATATGATTAAATGGATGGTTGGTTTCTGGATTGTTCAGATGGCTGCCATCATAGGATTATATTTGAAATAGTAAAAATATTTTTTACATTTGTCTCATCTTTAGAAAACATCTCCCCGTGCCTGACCGCTTCACCCTTCCAAATATTTTTGTTGCAGCACGCTGTAATGCAGTGCTCGCAGGACTTT
>DATDOJ010000225.1:0-4635 GCA_035293345.1 Bacteroidia bacterium | reverse complement strand
GTGTAATACCTGCAGCGGGAGAACTGCAAAGACGCACTTGGATCAGCAAAGGCTCAACAGGCGAGTTCGCACTCACTTTCGGAGGCAATTACAGCCATCGCTTTTATATTGGCGGCACGCTCGGCATAAGTTCTTTGCGGTATGTTGAACAAAGCACGTATGAGGAAATTGATGACAACAATTCCATTCCGGGTTTTAAATCTTTCCGCCTCAACAATGACCTGACCACAACAGGAACAGGAATCAATTTCAAACTCGGAATGATTTACCGCGCCAATGATTTTGTTCGCATTGGTCTTGCAATTCACACACCGACATTTTATGATATGCGGGATGAATGGTCGGGAACAATGAGTTCAGAATTCGATTCAGGAAGTTCACATTCTTTCGATTCACCCAGCGGTTCATTCGATTATGAACTTACCACACCGATGAAAGCCATTGCTGGCATTGGTTTTATCATAGGCAAAATGGGAATCATCAGTTTCGATTATGAGTTTGTGGATTACAGTGAAGCAAAATTTCATTCGGCAAGTGAGCCATATATTGAATTGAACAACGAAATTCACAGGCGTTATGCTGAAGCTGGCAACCTGAAAATCGGTACAGAGTGGAGATATGATGCCTACAGTTTCAGAGCGGGTTATGCGATGTACGGAACACCGTTTGCCAGCGGGCAGTCGGTCTCCGGAGCCGACCAGTCGCGCACTGCTTACTCTGCCGGAATCGGAATCCGCGACCAGGAATATTTTCTCGACCTTGCCTATGTATTCGCTACCGGCAAATTTTATGATAAACCATACAGTTTGAAACCTCCTCGTGATAATGAAGCTGCAGGAGCGACAACAGAAATTCGTACCCATAACATCACGCTGACTTTCGGAGTAAAATTCTGAATGAATTGAAATTTTTTCCGCGCAAAAGACCCTGATAACAGCCGGTTTCCTTTTTTGTTGCTAACTATGTTGAAATAAAATCACGAGTGAATTTTGTTGAAATATTTTTTTTGTACTTTTGAAGCAAAGTAACCCACATGAAATTCACGACAGATAAACATGACAATTACGTTTTGATTAAACTGAACGAGGATAAACTCACCAGTTTGATTTCTTCGGAATTAAAAACCGAACTCGTGATGATTAATTCGCAGGAATACAAAAACATTATTCTCGATTTGACGGAAACGGGTTACTGCGATTCATCGGGACTGAGCGCCATTCTTGTCGGCAACCGCTTGTGCAAAAACGCCAGCGGAAGTTTTATTCTCACCAACCTGAATGAACATGTAAAAAAACTAATCTCAATATCACAACTCGAAAATATTCTAACCATCATTCCAACTGCAAGCGAAGCGGTTAATTACATTTTGATGGAACAAATTGAAAAAAATCTTGACAATGAATAAACATTTTAACTAAACTCAACCACTATGAAAAAACAATTACTACTTCTCATTTCACTTTCGATTTTATGCACGACTCAGATTTATGCTCAGTGCATCCCCAACACATCTATTACTGTGCCTGGAATTTATCCTGACAGTGCCACCAATCTTCCCCATGGAGTTGTGAACATGCCCTATGTAGCAGATATTCAGGCAAAGATTCCACCGGATACTACCATTGCTATTTGCGGCTACACAATAGTTAACTATTTTGCAATAACTGGTGTAAGTGGGCTACCTGCCGGTTTTACCTGGGATTCTAACCCAGTGAATGATACTTTTCCTGGTGGCAGTAATGGCTGTGTAAGAATTCAGGGAACCGCTCCTGCCACTACTGGAATCTATAACCTCACTGTCCAGTTGCAGGCAAATGGTACCAGTGCCATTTGTGGACCGATTGGGTTGCCTTATTCAATAACCTATTACAAAATCGTGATTGATTCCAGCACAGGAATTGCCCCCGTACCGGTTATTCTATTTGATGTGATGCAAAATTCTCCAAATCCATTATTTGATGCTTCAACTGAAATTACATTTACCGTTCCTGCATCAGGAAAGGTTGACTTCAGAGTTATTGACTTGCTCGGCAAAGAACTTGTCAATCGTAAAATTGATGCTGTAGCAGGGTTGAACAGAAGTTATCTGAGTTCCAAATACCTGAAACCGGGAATTTATTTTTACTCCGTGACTTACCGCAGTAAAACCATAACTCGCAAAATGATTGTCGCAGCAAGACCATGAACTTTGATGTGACGATTCTCGGCAGCAGCTCTGCCACACCGATTTACGACCGTCACCCTTCCGCTCAGGTACTAAACATACATGAGCGGTTTTTTTTGGTTGACTGCGGAGAAGGAACACAGATGCAGCTCAACCGCTACCGCATCCGCTACCACCGAATCAATCATATTTTCATAAGCCATCTGCATGGCGACCACTATCTCGGGCTGATGGGGTTGCTATCCACGATGCACCTTCAGGGAAGAAAAGATGAGATGCATCTTTTCGGTCCGAAAGAATTAATGCAGCTCACGGATTTGCAACTTGAGTATTCTCAAACCGTGCTTCGTTATCCGCTCACGTTCCATGAAGTGAATACTACGCAGAAGAAAATCATTTTTGAAGATGAGGTAATCACTGTTGAAAGCATCCCGATGAATCACCGCATCAACTGCTGCGGATTTTTGTTTCGCGAAAAAGAAGGACTGAGAAAACTTATCAGGGAGAAACTGGAAGAGCATCAGATTCCCCATACCTTTTTCAATGAACTCAAGAAAGGAAAGGATTTTGTGAATGAACAGGGCAAAGTAATTCCGAACGGGGAAATTACTCTGCCCCCCAACCGGGCGCGTTCGTATGCCTGCTGCTCCGACACGATTTATGATGAGAATCTTGTCCGCCATATCAGCGGAGTTGATTTACTTTATCATGAAGCTACTTTCACCAACGATATGCTTGAACGCGCCAAAGAAACTTTTCATTCCACGGCTTCGCAGGCAGCGGCAATTGCCGGAAAAGCAAAAGTGAAGCAACTTCTTATCGGGCATTTTTCAGCACGCTATAAAGAATTGACTCCTCTGCTTGATGAAGCAGTTAAAATTTTTCCCCGAACTGTTCTTGCGCTCGAAGGAGAAAAATTTCCAATTCCGGAAGATTAATATTAATTTGCCAACTGCTTGTTGCCTATCGCCAACTTGCAGGTTGATACAAATAAAACCAGATGATTTTAATAGCCGACAGCGGAAGCACAAAAACCGATTGGGTGCTGGTGGATGAAAATCTGAACCGTCATTCGTTTTCCACGCGCGGCTTCAATCCTTTTTTGGTTTCGCAGGAACAAATTGAAAATATTCTTGCTGCAGAAATTCACATCGGCATTGACAAAGCATTGATAAAGCAAATTTATTTTTACGGAGCTGGTTGCTCTGATGATATCCGTTGCGGAATTGTTCGTGATGCTTTGAAAAAGTTTTTCAGCAATGCCGTCATTGAAATAAATCATGACCTGCTTGGCGCTGCACGTGCCATGTGCGGAACTCAAAAAGGAATTGTTGCTATTCTTGGTACAGGTTCAAACTCCTGCGTGTTTGACGGAACAAAAATCACAGAGCAGATTCCATCGCTCGGATATATTCTTGGCGATGAAGGCAGCGGTGCCTACATCAGCAAAAAATTTATTGCCGCTTACCTTTATAGAGAAATGCCTGACGATTTGCTGAAAGAGTTGGATAAAGAACCGGGAATGAAAAAGGAAGAAATCCTTTCTCAACTCTATCACACCGAAATGCCGTCAGGTTATCTTGCCGGTTTCATGCGGCTTGTTCAGAACAATATTTCCCACACGTTTGTTTCATCGCTGGTAAAAAATTGCTTCTCTGATTTTCTCATGCATCATGTTTGCCGTTACTCAGGGTACGACAAAATTCCGATGCACTGCATCGGTTCTGTCGGATTTCATTTCTCGTCTTTGCTGAAGCAAGCCGCGGCAGAAAAAAATATCCGTCTCGAAAAAATAATCGAGAAGCCGGTTGATTCACTCGTTGATTTCCATCTTTCATAATGTCATCGAAAAATATTTTCGTTCGGCTCATCATCAAGGATTTCAAATTGGAATGGAAGCAGCGCCATGCTTTTTTCGGATTGGTGCTTTACTGCGCTGCAACAATTTTTATTTCCTATCTCGCTTTCCGGCAAAGCATTGATGCTGTCACCTGGAATGCCTTGTTCTGGATAATCATGCTCTTCGCTTCGGTGAACGCGCTGGCAAAAAGTTTTCTCTCGGAAAACCGCGGCAGGCAATTGTATTTCTACACGCTCGTTTCAGCTCCCGTCTATTATCTGTCGAAACTTTTTTACGGGATTATCCTGATGCTCGCACTTTCTCTCATTTCACTTTTTATTTACTCTGCGCTTAACGGCTTTCCTGCTGATGAACTATTTTCATTCCTCATCACCGTCATCACAGGTAGTATCGGACTTGCTGTCACGCTCACTATGATTTCCGCCATCGCATCACGCAGCGGAAGCCAGACATCGCTCATGGCGATTCTCGGTTTCCCCGTTCTGATTCCGATGCTCATCATCATCATCAAGCTTTCCGCAAAAGCAATTCAAGGCATTTCCATTTTTTCTTTTTCGCGCGAGATGATTCTTTTATCAGCGCTCATCCTGCTCACTTCAGCGCTCTCATA
>DATDOJ010000224.1:0-6302 GCA_035293345.1 Bacteroidia bacterium | reverse complement strand
ATCGCTGGATAAATTAATTGATAAGGCGCCCGATGACGGTGATTGGAAAGCCGGTTCAAAGGATGCTCCTGAAGCGCCCATTAATGATGATGAATTAACAGGCATCAAGATTATTAAACGTGCGCTTGAAGAACCTCTGCGCCAGATTGTGGAGAACGCAGGCGTTGAAGGAAGCATCGTGGTTCAGAAAGTTCGCGAAGGCAAAGATGATTTCGGTTTCAATGCACGCACGGATGAATATGAAAACCTATACGCTGCCGGTGTCATTGACCCGACCAAGGTTGTTCGCGTGGCGCTGGAGAATGCTGCTTCCATTGCCGGAATGCTGCTCACCACCGAGTGTGTGGTAAGCGATGCGAAAGAAGAAAAACCTATGATGCCGCAGATGCCGGGCGGAATGGGTGGTGGAATGGATTATTAATCGTAGGGACACAAAATTTTGTGTCCCTACATCAAAGGGCTGTCAGCAATGGCAGCCCTTCTTTTTTGAAATTCAGTATAGAAATTATTTGCGCTCGCAGGAACAGGTTCCGCTAAGCTGCGCTGCGTCATTTTTGGAACTCGCTTCATAATTGTCAACATCAGTTGCTGTTCCGCATTTCTCTCCGTAGTTTTTAATTACAGAACCATTGCTGCTTTTAACAACACAGGTTGAGCAATAATCATCTTTTGAGCATGAGATAATTGTTACTGCGCTCAACAGCAATACTCCGGATAATACAAGTTTAATTGTTTTCATAGTTTTTTTTTTATTGTTTGATGCAAAGTAATTCTGTCCGGTTGGGAGAAAGTGTAAATCACAGGGCAAACATTACATTTCATTTTTGCTTGCCCTCCGTAGCTTTCTTTGGTCTGCGTAGCTTTAGCGAAGCAGATAGCGAAGGAGGGCTCCAATCTTTTTCAACTTTTTATTTTGCGGTTGAATATTTTTTTTAATTTTACAACTTGAAAAGCAGGGATACAAAATTTTGTGTCCCTACGGTTAAATCAAATCACGATGAAAAAAATTATTCTCTTTGCTTTTCTCTCTGTTGCAATTTTGTTTGGCAGGCAAAATGTTAATGCGCAAATTACGGTTGACCATGTTTATACTACGAACCCTCCTTATTATGCAGTTAAGTTAAGCTCCGGCTTAAAATATGTTGCTATTCAATCCACATCTCCTCCTGTAACAACAACTAATTTTGTTTTATATAATCCTGACCACAGCATCTTCAGGGCAATTAATGTCCCTCAGATTAGCGGGAAGTATGCAGGCTTTGTTTCATTTGTTTCCGATGCTCTTTTTGACCTCGACACTTTAATTGAATATATGTTAGCGTATGCGGATAGCATTACAGCAGTTAGAAGTGTAGCTGTTCTTAATGAAACTGGAAATACATTATTGTATGTTGATTCTGCATTTTATTCATTTGGTCAAGGTGCTCCAAACTTAGGATACATTGAACATCCGATTTTTCCAGATGGAAATCAAACTAAATTATATCTCTTTACAAACTATGTTCCCACTTCTGGATTTTATACAACCACAGTTTATAATCTTCCCGGCCGGCTTGCCTGCCTCGAATGTGATAGCGGTTTGGTAAACGGGCTTGCGCAGCCACCAGGTTTACCATCTGAAGACATGTCTCAGCTAAAAGCTTTTCCAAATCCCAATGATGGCAATGCAACCATTGAATTCAAACTTCCGCAGGGAATAAATTCGGGAGAAATTGTTTTATACAAAATGGATGGCTCGGAAGTGAAACGTTACAGGGTTGACGGCACGTTCGGTAATCTTATTCTTAATAACACAGGGCTTGGCGCGGGCGCTTATATGTATCAACTCGTGGCAGGAAACAGGGCTGTGGATGCGAAGAAGATGATTGTTATTAAGTGAAATAGTTTTACATCATTCATGAAAAATATTTTCTTACTTTTGTTTGCTGTGATGATTTTTGCTTCGTGCGAAAAGGGTGAAACGGGTCCACAAGGACCTCCGGGCAACAACAACCCCGCTCCTCTTCCCGTTGCCTGCTTCTCGGTTGATGATTCATTGACCATTGATTTAACTCATGCTTTTTCTTTCACCAATTGTTCTCAAAACGCAGTGCGCTATGAATGGGATTTTGATGATAATACGTATGCGCCTGTTGCTAATCCGAATCATGTTTATAATCAGAAAGGAAATTACACCGTACGCATGACGGCTTACAATGCCGATAACATCAGCAGCGAGGCATCGCATGTGATTACTATCGGGAACTATTCTCTTTTCAGATTAGAATACACTCAGCTTTATTCATTTCTGAATATGCCTGTGACGGCTTCATTCAGCACATCAAATTTTAATATCACCGATACCATTCATCAGGGCGATTTGCCACGCACACATCTTCTGGCAGACAGCGCGGTCTATGATTTTATAGTTTCACCTCTTAATTGTAATTTTCTGCTCACCGACTCGATGGGTAACACTAATAATCATGTGTTTTTCTTTTATACACAGGAAATCGTAAATGATAAACTTGACCTTAATTTTATTATCGGTTCTGATACTACTAAATTATCATTGTATTATAAAGTTATTTATCGTTAATCCATGAAAAATATTTTTTTACTTTTGTATCGTTAAAAACAGCAACAGGGCATGAAAAAAATTTCTGTTGAATTTTCAGAACGCTTAGAGGGGATTATTGATGCTCTTCCTTTTGAAGGATGCGAGGACACCCATGTTTATAATTTTTTTATCGTGCATTATTGCCTTAATAATACTGCTAAATGCATTGCTGATTCGACACTTAAATTAGAAGAGTACAGGATAAAACTCGATGCCTGCCATGAATTATGGCACAGTGCTGAAACGTATGAGAAACCCAATCTTTCAAAGCAGATGCTGGAAAATAATTTTAAGCGTCTTCAGGATGAAATGGCATGTGAACAACAATTTCTGAAATTTATAAAGGAGATAAAACCTGAAATACATAAAAAGAAAGATTTAATTCGAAAAAATATTTACAGGTTAAATTAAAAAATCCATTATAACAGCATAAATCCCCTCCTCAACACTAAAAAAATCAGTCAGGATGAGGCATATTTCGGATAGGATGAGCAATATTTGAGGTAGGATGAGCAATATTTGAGGTAGGATGGGCAATATTTGAAGTAGGATGAGCAATATTTGAAGTAGGATGAGCAATATTTGAAGTAGGATGAGCAATATTTGAGGTAGGATGAGCAATATTTGAGGTAGGATGAGCAATATTTGAAGTAGGATGAGCAATATTTGAAGTAGGATGAGCAATATTTCATAAAATATCAGTCATGCTACCTGGTATCTATGTCATACTTCCTGAAAATTGTTAATAAAATTTTATAATTTAATTCATACTACTCATATTTTAATTACACTTGCAAAAATTTTAATCCATCCATCTCTAAAACAACCACAAATAAATCAATTTGAAAATCAGTCAATTTGAAAATTTGAAAAATGAAAAAAATTATTTTTAATTAATTTTCAAATTAGCTAATCTTCAAATCTTCAAATTAAAAAACCATGGCATCACAACACAGCTACGAAGCAATATTGAACCGCTTCAAAAACGGAAACGTTCTCATTCAGAGCTGGCTCGACTACAACCCGGGCAACCCGCTCATCGTCAAACTCGCCCTGCCGCCCTTCATCCTCACCGTTGAAACGGCAAACAGCGATGCCACCGGAGGCGAAACCGATTTAGGCACCGCCCGCGGAGTGCGCAACCCGCTGGTGTTCGAAATAAAAGACACCAACCCCACCTGCCTCGAAAGCCGCATCCGCGGCATCGTCAACAACCTGCGCTCGGACCCCGATAACAATAAATTTATTGTCTCGTCAAAAAAAGTAAACGCCATCCTGAAAAAAATACGCCCCAGGTATGCCAAAAAAGCCGAAGGCGCACCACGCGGAGCGGGCAAAAGCCCGATGGAAAAAAGTTTTGCTTCGGCAGTGGGGCAAGGCAAAGCCGTCATCACCATCATCACCAAGCTGGGCGCGGCCTATTCGCCTGCCGACAGCAATCTTTCGGTTGCCAATATGACCGCACTGGTCAATTTAATAGACACCGAAAACGGAAACGTGCAGAGCGCCTTGCAGGATTATGGCGAATTCAACCGCGCCCGCCTCGCACTTTACAAAGGTCCGCAGGGTTTGGAAAAAAGGCGCATCGCCATACTCCATTATCTCGCCAGCTTTCCCGGTCTCAAAAAGAGCAACCACTACATCGAATATTACCAGGCGATTAAAGGAACGTAAAAGAGAATGATGAATGATGAGTTATGAATTATGAATTGAAAAGAACTCATAGTTCATCTCTCATAATTCATAATTCATTAGTGTGTTTCTACCAATTAACCAATTAACCAATTAACCACCTATGAAAACAAAACTATTTTATTTAGCAATGACCATTGCCGTCATCCTCTCAGCATGCAAAGGCGATGATGGCGACATCGGACCGCAAGGACCTGCCGGTTCAAACGGAACACCGTTCTCCCTCGCCCAGGGCGGAAGCATACAGGGAACCATTTCCGGATTCCAAAGCAATGGAACTCCTTTTAATAACCTGACCTTCGATTACAAATATTATTATGACCAGGACATGTTCACTTACCAATCATGGAATTTGCAATACAGATTTCAATTCTACCGTTATCCAAGCAGCAACATGCAGGTTCCGGGAAGTTGCAATATTTCTTTTTATCTCAATCCGTTAACTTCAACCCAGCCAACCGGGTTTAATTTTTATGGATGGTTTCTGAAAGACCTCGGTAATAATCAAACGTTCAGTTTTCAGATTAACGGCTCAGGCAATTCATTCGTTGTCATTACCAATTTTGCTTATAACGCATCCACCCGCGTTGCCACAGGAACTTTCAACATCAGTGTGGATGCCTGGGACAACTCCACCGGCTATCCCGCCACCATCAGCGGAACCTTCCAATCGAATCCGTTGGTGGAATATGTTTTTCGCAAAGAGTGAGAAAAGATTTTGTGTTTCAATTCTTTTGTTACTTTTGACGCATTACGTTCTTTTCATCTCATTAAGTTTTTAAATCCACCCCGTTCAACTTTTCAGCTATCAGGTTTAAAATTGAGCGGGGTTTTTTTTTAACTCATCGAAGTACGAATTACGAAACAGGGGTTCAGATTCGGGCACTGGTAATTCGTATATTAGTAAGAGATTCGTATTTCGAAGAAGTGATTACTTCGTATTTCGAAGAAGTGATTACTTCGTATTTCGAAGAAGTGATTACTTCGTATTTCGAAGAAGTGATTACTTCGTATTTCGAAGAAGTGATTACTTCGTATTTCGAAGAAGTGATTACTTCGTCTTTCGAAGAAGTGATTACTTCGTCTTTCGAAGAAGTGATTACTTCGTCTTTCGAAGAAGTGATTACTTCGTCTTTCGAAGAAGTGATTACTTCGTCTTTCGAAGGAGTGATTACTTCGTCACAAAAGCAATTTCTTTAAACCTAAACGATTCCCACTTTCCGTTCTCGTGCCGGAGAATTAATTTTCCGTCACTCATCACATCCACAATGCGCGCGCGGAAAGTGGTTTGCTTCCTGCGGTAAAAAAATAATTTTCCGAAGCGGTACATTGCTTTTTTGTAATCGCTGTTTATCTCATCCGTATTCTTTTCTTTCAACTGCATGTATCGTTTCTGCAAACACCCGCTCAGCGTGTGAAAACATTTTTCCAAATCCATATTCTTTTTGGTGATGAGTTTGAATGATGTTGCCGGAACAACAAACGCATTGAACGTTGACTGGTTCACATTCAGCCCTACGCCCGCAATGGAATAATTCACATCCGAAAACGTGATGGAGTTTTCAATCAGGATGCCTGCAATTTTTTTATCGCCAATATAAATGTCGTTAGGCCATTTGAGGGAAACATTTTTCTTCACCACTTGCTTCACATAATCATAAACCCCGAGGGCAATTGTTTTGTTGAGCATGAACAAATCCTTCGGCTCGAGAAAGGCAGGGTAGAACACATAACTCACCAAAAGATTTTTTCCATGCTCGCTTTCCCACTGCGTTCCGAACTGCCCCTTTCCTTTGGTTTGATATTTCGCCAGCACAGCCGAACCCTCCGGCAGGCGGTTCATCGAAAGCATTTCATAAGCCGAAAGATTGGTTGAAGGTGTTTCCTCCAGCCAGAAGGCGTTTTTCCCTACAAATAATGTTTTTAACATTCTTTTCGTTTATCGTGTTGGCTAATTCTAATTCCGCCCGAGTTGCCTCTGCACGGCATCAACAAAAATGGTTATCTTTGT
>DATDOJ010000223.1:0-4090 GCA_035293345.1 Bacteroidia bacterium | reverse complement strand
GGGAGGGAAAAGAAAGAAAGAGTCCTGCGAAGAGCCGAAGAAAAACGTCTGAACATTAATGGTGTCGCCAACGGATTGAGCGGCAGCATCAATACTATTAATAAAGAATGCGGAGACAACTGCCGATATCCTGAAAATGTTCTTGCGCAGAAATGATTTTGTCCCCAAGGGATGGAACTTCATAAATGTTTTCATGTGCTGATGATTTTTGAGAGGGGAAAAGTACGAAATATCGGATGCCGTGCAACTGAAAGCATCCGCACAAACTTAGTCCTTGTCTTATTCCCGGTCTTAGTCGAATGAAAATGGACTAAGATTAAGATGAGGACTAAGACAAAGACGAAAAACAGGAAACTATATTTAGCAACGCGCTTACTATCTCACCACTTTCATAACCCTTCTCCCCTTTTCATTCTCCATCACGAGGAAATAAATTCCCGATGTATGTGATTGAAGATTGATGGTGTGGTTTGTTGCACCGGATGCAATATTTTCATCCAAAATTTTTCTGCCATCAACATTCAACACATATATTTTATTTGGCATGTTGCCTTTTCCATTAAACATTAAATTAAAAATTCCATCCGCTGACGGGTTGGGAGAAACCGCAGGGGAATTATCATCAGCCGCGACATCGCTGATTCCTGTCGAGCAGGTGGCGTTGATTACCCCGGTGAAGCCATGCGGTGTGCATACATAGTTAAACGTTCCTGCGCAGGGGACAACGATGGCGAAGCCAGGGGTTGATGAGTTGATGGGCGCGTCCCACGGGGTGCCGCAGGAGGGAATGGTGGTGGAGGTGGTGGTGTGCGTACCGCTTACAAGCACCCAGGCAACGGTGTCACCGCAAACCGCGTTCACGGTAGAGGGCGAAAAGGATGATGCAAGCACTGAAACCGTGTGGACGGTGGCTTTCGCCAGCGTTACACTCAAAGTCAATAAAATAATAGTGTAGATTTTTTTCATAGTATTTGTTTTTTGTGGTTAGTGATTAAATGTTTACTGATAGTTGACAAAACTATCAATCGTTGTTAAACGGATTTTGATTTATTGATGAAGAGTTTGAAAAAAGATTTCAAAAAAAGATTTTCATCTAACTAATTTAGAAACCCTTCTCCCCGTTTCATTTTCAAACAGCATCATTTAATACTCCGAAAAATAAAGTGTGGTTATGTATGGAGGATTTGAATTCGGTATTGTCCATTTCCAGATTAAAGATGTATCGGTTAACGCCACAATTTCTCTGTCATTAAAAACGAATTGGGTGTCAGGAACATTTATGGTCAGATGAGTTGCATTCAAACTAAACGTTGTATGTAAACCTGTATCTGTCAAAGCTCCGTTGAACGTAAAGAATTGATTCGCTGGTGCATATTGTTCAAGTAAATGAATTGGTGTCCCGGTGATATCCGTAAAAGTAATGCCTACTGTATCCATAGCATTTATGGATGAATCATAAAAGATAACAGTTGCTGTGTCCTGAAGCCATATACGATATATTAACGGATCGGACACTGCCGGTGAACCACCCGCAGCATCCGTTTCATCTTTCTTGCATCCCGAATAAATTGCCAGGGCAACCATCAGCATCAAAAAGTATTTCAGTCCTTTCATTTTCATTTCGGTTCCAGGATTTGTTAAGCAAAGATAAGCATCCCCGCTTTACTTTATCTTAAACTGCAGCGGGTCTGCCCATAGCGTGTCGCCATTTGCATTTATGGCTTTGATGTTTATAAAGAACAACAGGTCGTCACTATGGAGATGTTTAAACTCTTTGCGCATCGGGGGGGTTATTTTATTGCTGTTGCTTTTTAATCCGACAGCATCCCAATAGGGTCCGAAATGATTCATCTGGAAGGATATTACTGCAATGCCGGGTTGTGTAACCTTCAGCATGCTGTCAGCCGCCATTTCCTTCCACGACACTACTCCGCTGCTCTTTCCTGCGTAGGTTACATTGATGAGCTGTGCACTTGCGCTATATGTTGCACCTGTCACTGCATGCAGTGCAAGCATCAGCACGAGCAGTGTTTGTTTCATTTCCGTTTCTGGATTTAATGGTGCAAAAGTACATTTTCATTGGCACAGCGATTAATATTATTCATAACAAACGGTTTCCTGCGTGGTGTAAAGTGGCGGGCAATAACGCCCGTCCATCATATCTCCGAACAAAGCAGGCGGGCTTGTTTCGAGACATTGTGTGGAAGGATGCGTTACAATATAAACATACCTGTGCGCGGCAATGTTTTGACCGCTCAGTGTTGTGGCTGCCAGGTTATACCAATATCTGCCATCAAATATTCCATTGCCGCTCGCAGTGTTTTGATTGCCGTTCCAGAGATTACCCATGTTATTGGAAGTAAACACCAATTGATTTGCCGGATTATAAATCGTTAAATGAAAACCGGCAATGCATATACCATGTACCCAAAGAATGTCATTAATTCCGTCTCCGTTGGGAGTAAAAATATTAGGTATGGCTAAGCAGCTCGAGTCAATTGAATAGTTAAATGCCGGGTCGAGCTGTATGGCTGCCATCTTGGTATTGACCGGGGGAATATTCTCTTTGCGGCATGTTGTCAATGCAAGCATTGAAGCCAGCATCAGCATGAACAGAGTTTTTTTCATTTCGGGTTTTGGATTTAAGACATCAAAGATACAAATCCATCTCACGGTTTAAATCGTGGGATGGATGAAAAATGGTTTCAATTTACGGAATCATCGTTCCAATTTACGGAATATGCCTTCCAATTTACGGAATCTATCCTCCAATTTACGGAATATGCCTTCCAATTTGAGGAATCACCCAATCTTTTTGAGGAATCATGCTTTCAATTTGAGGAATCATGCTTCCAATTTGAGGAATCTGCCTTTCAATTTGAGGAATCCCTAAATCTTTTTGAGGAATTTACTTGTTAAACGTTGCCTGATAAGCCCCATCCTGCGAAGGATGTTCATTCTGCAGCGTAGAAGTTCCATAGCCGCGAACAATGATGAACTTGCCGCCCGGGTTCATCACAACAGGCACACCCGTTGCGGTTTTTCCCCTAAACAATTTCCACGGAATGGAGCCCGTGTTGATGATTTCCGTTCCCAGCGCAAGCTGCTGCAATGTCTTGATGGATGAAAATTTAATAACGCCATCGCGCGTCTTGTCCGCCTGAGGCGAATCGTCCACCTCATAACCCCACTGCCCCGCCTTCTTCGGATTTTTCGGGAACAAGCCAATGAAATATTGCCCTATGCCGCGCAGATGCTCTTCAATGGGAGCCATCAGCCCATCGCGCTCGGCACGAAACTCTTCACGGTCGCGCTCGGCTGTCTTAAATTCATCGTGAACGGTGATGGCGCTGTTCACATCCACCTCGCTGGCGGCAATGTCCACATCGTTTTCATTGAGATAGGGCTGCAGCGGACTTGTGCCCGGAGGAAACGAATCGTGCTTGTCAATGAACAGAAGCACACCCGATGCGCGCGCGCTGAAATCGGGCGGATAAATCACGCGCCCGCGCGCATCCACCTGAACGCTCCACTGCCCGAGCTTGGTAACGTTGCCGCGGAAAAGTTTTTTGAGGTGCTGCACTTCGCCCTCATGCTCCGCGAAGCGGGGGTCGAACAAATCATCGCGCTTCTCGCTTTTCTCCTCAGCGAGTTTTTCTTTCTCATCGAAATTTTTGTTTGCCTCCTCCGCATCATCCACCACAAGGGCATCGGCAGCGGGGTCGATGGCGTGCTCATCGAGGTAGGGCTGCGCTTTGCTGGCGCCTGCCTCGGCATCATACTTCTTCTTGAAGTCCCTGAACAGCTTCACCACGCCAGCGAAGGTGTTCGGAAATTTTATTCTTGCCACGTTGATTGAGATTTAGGATTTCATGTTACGCAATTTTATTTCTCGCAAAGACGCAAGGTGCGCAAAGTGATAAGCCCGCAAGGTTTTAAAAAAATCATTAATAGACCTCTTGCGAAATTAAAAAAGTAAAAATAAGCATTAAGATGTTGATAATTATACTTGTTCGAATGAGATATTGAAGTTCGTAGGCGTAAGAATGCCTATGCTATACTCACAAATTATTACCTTATCACCAACCTC
>DATDOJ010000222.1:0-4814 GCA_035293345.1 Bacteroidia bacterium | reverse complement strand
TGATGGTTTGCTCAGGAGTGAATTCATTCATGCGCGTCATACACGACAAACGCGGACGTCCGTTGATTTCGCAAGAGCATGAACCGCACTTTCCCGCTTTGCAATTCCACCGAACAGCCATGTCATTTGCCTGGTGTGTTTGTATTCGGTGAATTACATCGAGCACCACCATGCCTTCGTCAACTTCAACGTTGTAGTCAACTAATTTTCCTGAACTGTTGTCGCCACGGTAAACTTTGAAATTATATTTTGACATATCAGTAGTTTCAAATTACAATCACGATTTACAATTTTACTTTCTCCTTTGCCACTTCCGCTTCCAACTCTTCTATGCCTGCATTCGCAATCCGTTCCAATTCAGGAGATGCTGAAACGCGTAAAACTTTTTCCACTTCCATGTTCCCGTCTTTTCCTTTTCGGATGACGATATTATATTTCTGCCACTCTTTATCTTCATCGAAATAGTCGAGGCGCGTGTGCCCACCGCGGCTTTCTTTCCTTTCTAACGCGGCAAGCGTGACTGCTTCCGAAGTGATCAACATCGAACGAAGAGAAATGGCTTCATGCCATCCCGGATTATACTGACTACTTCCGGCTGCTTTTACCTTTTCAGAATCCTTTTTCAAACGCTGCAGTTCATCAACGGCTTTCTTCAATTCATCTTCAACGCGGATGATGCCCACGTTATTCTGCATCACATCCTGCAAGTCCTCATGAACGAGATATGGATTGGCACCCTGTTCGCGGTTGAGAATATCTGTCACTCTCCGCACAGAATCTTTCACCTGCTCTTCGTCAAAATTTAATGTGGCTGAATTTTTCTTTATGTAATCGGCAGCGCCAACACCTGCCAACCGACCAAACACTAACAAATCCGAAAGCGAATTTCCACCGAGACGGTTTGCCCCGTGCAATCCGGCTCCGCATTCTCCGGCAGCAAACAATCCGAGAACCTGTGACATCTGTGAATCATGGTCAACGCGAATACCGCCCATGAAATAATGCAGTGTCGGTCCCACTTCCATCGCCTCTTTCGTAATGTCAACTTCCGCGAGCTCTTTGAACTGGTGATACATAGAAGGAAGTTTTTTCTTTATCACTTCTGCCGGAACACGCGATGCAATATCAAGAAATGCACCTCCATGCGGAGAGCCGCGACCTTCTTTCACTTCGGTGTTTATGGAACGCGCAACAACATCGCGTGTGAGAAGTTCTGGCGGACGTCTTGCGCTCTTATCGCCTTTCAGCCAGCGGTTTGCTTCTTCTTCGGTATCGGCTGTCTCGGCAGCAAATTTTTCGGGAATATACTTGAACATGAAACGCTCGCCTTTGTTGTTTAAAAGAATTCCTCCATCACCTCGCACACTTTCTGTTACGAGAATTCCTTTAACCGAAAGTGGCCACACCATTCCTGTCGGGTGAAACTGAGTGAACTCCATGTCCATCAACTCCGCTCCCGCTTCGTACGCAAGCGCGTAACCATCCCCTGTATATTCCCATGAGTTGGAAGTTACTTTCCATGCTTTGCCTGCTCCTCCTGTGGCAAGAATAATCGCTTTGCATTTGAAGACAACAAATCTTCCTGTCTCTCTCCAGTAAGCTACGAGTCCCGAAACTTTTTCACCGTCTTTAATTATATCAAGTGCAGTACATTCCATATGAACTGAAAATCCCTGGTGAATTCCGTAGTCCTGAAGAGTGCGAATCATTTCCAATCCCGTCCGGTCCCCAACATGTGCGAGACGCGGGTAACGATGTCCTCCGAAATTTCTCTGAGAAATATACCCGTCTTTAGTTCTGTCGAAAACTGCGCCCCATTCTTCCAGTTCACGAACGCGGTCGGGCGACTGCTTTGCGTGAAGTTCTGCCATGCGCCATTGATTCAGAAATTTGCCCCCGCGCATTGTGTCGCGGAAATGAATCTTCCAGTGGTCGCGAGCATCCACATTTCCGAGAGCTGCCGCCATCCCTCCTTCCGCCATCACCGTATGCGCTTTGCCAAGCAGTGACTTACAGATTAGTCCTGTGTTCAATCCCTGCGCGGAACATTCAATCGCAGCGCGAAGTCCTGCACCTCCTGCTCCGATAACAACAACATCGTGCTCTATGGTTTGTATTTCTTTTGGATTAAGCATAATTTTAAAAATTAAAAAGGAGAACGCTGATGACGCTGAAAACAATGATGCCCGCTGATTTTTTATCTGTGCAAATCCCTGTTTTCCGTGTCATCTGCGTTCTATTATTTTTTAGTTGCCCCATGTACTGAAGTCTGTCCACACTCCCATGGAAACCATCCTCACATATACATCCGTAAATCCAACCCAAATCAAACTGCACCATGCAAACAACTGGTGTCGCGCGTTGAGTAAAGAAACTTTTTCCCACGCACCATAACGAACTTTGCTGCATGACATGCAATCCATATTTCCGCCCACAAGATGGCGGACCGAATGACATCCGAACGTATATGAACCGAGAAGTATCGGATTTATCAGAAGCACCAAACTCCCAACACCGATGCCGAATTTTCCGTCACGGAAAAAACTGAGCACAGCATCGTACGAAAGAATAAAAATAAAAATCACCGCGAAGTACATTGCATAGCGATGAATGTTCTGAAACACGAGTAATCCTGTCTCGCCTTTATAGGGTTTCTGAGGAACTGCGCCTACTGCACATGCGGGTGGGCTTCCGGCAAATGCACGGTAATATGCTTTGCGGTAATAGTAGCATGTGAAACGGAACACCAGCGGAAAGGCAACAATAAAAAAAGCAGGCGATGCAGGAAGAAATGAGGGCCACCAGGAGGGAAATGTTCCGAACCAGGCGTGATGCATCGGAGCGGCACCTTGTGCAGCCGCATCTATAAAGACCAATGGTGAATACATAGGTGACAGGTATCCTCCAAATCCTTCCGCGCCATTGCTGTACCAGTAAAACTGCGATTGAAATGCCGCCCAGGTTGAATAAACTACAAAGGCAGTAAACCCGAACATAACAAGTGCGGATTCAATCCACCACTTGTCAGTTCGCAGCGTTGAAGCAAATCCTTTTTTATGAATGTCAATGGAAATGTCAGCCATTTGAAAATTATATTTTACTGCGGGCAAATGTAATACTTGAATGAATTGGAGTGAAAAGTATTACGCACAAAATACTATGACAAAAATCATATTTCAAATAGAAAAGAGTACCTCCAAAAAACAATTCTGTTTATCCCCACCCCATTCTTTTCTTCAGTTCAGTAATATGCGCAAGATGATGCCTGCAGTGCCACGCATAAAGCGCAATGGTTTGTGTAATGGTCTGTTTGCGTTGGCTTTCAGGATGAAAAAAAGTGCACTGCAAATCTTTTTCAGTGAGCGAGCGGAGAAAAATAGTCCAGCGCTTGTGAAGAAGTTCAAGAAGTACAAATCCCAATTCAACAGGTGCATTTTTTCCGTCTTCCAATTCTGCCCAGCGTGCTTCCATGTAAGGTTTGATGGTGGGATTATCTTCCGTCATGGCAAGTTTCATTCTTGTGTAGCTGTTGCTGTGGCTGTCAAAGAGATGATGTACAACCTGCCTCACGGTCCATCCGCCATCGCGGTAGTGAGTGTCGAGTTGTTCCTCGCTCATATTGCTAACTGCATTGCGGAGTTTCGCAGGAAGTTCTGCTATGATTTTAATCATCGAATATTGATTTCGTCTGTGTTCAGTTTGTCAGGGAAAATAAATTTTCCTACAGGATAGCAGAGAGTTTCGAGGGTTAGAGTTTCCATGTGGAAATGTGTTTAGAAATTAAATCCGTAATTTTGATTGCTCAAATTTTCTGTAAACTTAAAAACAAAAACACCATGAAAAAAATTGTAACCGTTTTCTTATTGCTGATTGTTTCGGCATTGATGAATTTTGCTGTAGCTCAAACTCCGAGTTCAGAAGTCAAGCTGGACGTTCCGCCCGCTGCTCCTGCTGATGTATCAAAGGACTACACCATGATTAATGGCGAAAGAGTTTATACCAAAGCAGACCAGATGCCGATATTTCCTGGAGGGGAGCAGGCTCTTTTTAATTTTATTCATAGCAACATTAAATATCCTGTCGAGGCAAGGGCAAATAATGTACAGGGTAGAGTTTTTGTTTCATTCACCATCGGCAGAGATGGAACAGTGAAGAATGTGCACCTTCTTCGCGGCATTGGCAGCGGATGCGATGAAGCCGCTCTATAAATATTAAACTCAATGCCTAAGTGGACTCCTGGAACTTACCAAGGACGAACGGTTGCTGTACAATATAGCTTGCCGATAAATTTTACCCTGGGTGAAGAAAAACAAAAATAAATTCAGTTGAACTTTAATTTTATGAAATACGAATCCATTGACAAAAATCTTTTCATCGAAAACCGGAAACGGTTTGTGCGACATCTTTTGCCGGAATCAGTTGCCATTTTTAATTCCAACGATGAGATGCCGCGCAGTGCTGACGGAAATTTTCCTTTCCGCCAAAATTCCGATTTGCTTTATCTCTCCGGCATTGACCAGGAACAAAGCATTTTAGTGATTGCACCGGACTGTCCTGTTCCCGAATACAGGGAAGTTCTATTCCTCCGCAAGACCAACGACACCATCGCGGTTTGGGAAGGACACAAATACACGAAAGAAGAAGCGCGTAATGCATCGGGCATCCAGAATGTTTACTGGCTCGATGACATGGCGCCCGTCATGACCATCATCCTGAATCATTCAAAAAATATTTATCTTAACCTGAATGAGAATGACCGTTTCAGCAGCGAAGTTCCCTATCGCGATTTGCGTTACAACAACGAGATGAAAAAT
>DATDOJ010000221.1:0-14575 GCA_035293345.1 Bacteroidia bacterium | reverse complement strand
CCTGTAGCGCCAGTCGAACCTGTAGCTCCAGTTGCGCCTGTGGCTCCGTTTACGCCCTGAATACCCTGATCGCCTGTGGCTCCCGTTGCGCCTGTGACTCCGGCTACACCTTGAATACCCTGATCACCTGTGGCGCCCGTTTCGCCTGTGACTCCGGCTACACCTTGAATACCTTGCTCACCCGTAGCTCCCGTTGCGCCTGTGACTCCGGCTACTCCCTGAATACCCTGGTCACCTGTAGCTCCCGTTGCACCTGTTGCTCCGGCTACGCCCTGAATACCCTGGTCACCTGTAGCACCAGTTGCGCCTGTGGCTCCGGCTACGCCCTGAATTCCTTGGTCACCTGTTGCTCCCGTTGCGCCTGTGGCTCCCGCTACGCCCTGAATACCTTGGTCACCTGTTGCGCCCGTTGCGCCTGTGGCTCCTGTTAATCCAATATCTCCTGTAGCGCCCGTTGCACCTGTGGCTCCGGTGGCACCAGTTGGCCCTGTATTACCGTCATGTCCGGGCAGACCCATAGGACCTGTGGGGCCTGTTGGTCCTGTAGCACCAATGGCACCTGCCTGCCATGAAAGATTACCGCTGCCATCATTTTGCAAAACTGTTCCTGCTGCTCCCTGCGAAGCAGGAAACGAATAAGGCACATTGTTAATACGAATTAGATTACCTGAAGCATCTACCCTGAACTGAGACACAGAACCGATGGAAAATATCGCTGCCGGATTTGTTGTAGCGATGCCGACATTGCCGCCTGATGTAATAATCAGCCGCTGTGTGTTATCAGTACGGATTCTTAAATCCTGAGCGTTGGTGGTGCCGAGGAAATCACTTGACGTGACAGCGTTGCCGACTATTTTCCAGGGTTGAACCTGCTGAGAAAAAGCGGGCATGGATAGCAGAAGCGATAAGATAAAAAGTTGAGCGCTTCTAAGGAATGATTGCTTCCTTAAGTAAAGTGTTTTCATGTTATATTGGTTTAATGAAACAAATAAATCTTATTACACCCCTTGCATGAGAAGAGGTGTAGAGATTCGTAGCAATAATACAATAGATTATTTCAAAATGCAAATAGCATTAGATTTTATTGAATTATCTAATTATTTTGAGAGGCAGGAATATGAAGGGCGAAGCCCCTGATGGTAGTGGTGGAATCAGCTACCCAACCTAAAGGGGAACATGCTAAGAAAGGTTGCGAGAAATATGAGGGCGATGTTCAGCGCTTCATAAACTTTCTTCTGACTGCTCCGTTTTTTGTTTGCACTGCTACAAAATAAATACCGGGAGTTAAATCGGAAATGTTAATGGTCAGTGGATAGTTGATAGTTGATAGTTGTAGTCCCACTGACGAATGACGATTATCCACTATCGTTTTTACTTTCTCTCCGTGCACATTATAAATTTCAATGCTCTCAATTGTAAGTCGCAAATCGTAAATCGTAAATTGATTTGTAACAGGATTAGGATAAATCAAAAATTCAGAACCAGTTATTGAATTGACACTTGTGGCATCGGACCACTTTGCAACCCGGTTTGCGGGACTGCCACCTGCGAGTGTAAAATTACCAGCAGCATAAAGTTCATTATTGTGAATGACAAGCGCTGACACAGCGCCATTCATTCCTGAAGAGAGAGCCGTCCAGGCGGCTCCGTCCCAGGCAGCAATATTGTTGGCAGGATTACCACCTGCGACAGTAAAAAAACCTCCCGCATAAAGTTCTGTTCCATTGGAAACAAGTGCCGAGACCGGTCCGTTCGTTCCCGTTCCCAAAGCGACCCAGGAAGTTCCATCCCACCAGGCGATATTGTTTGCAGGATTACCACCGGCAAGAGTAAAGTTTCCGCCTGCATATAACTTACTGCCGTGAGCTGCGAGGCAGTAAACATTTCCATTCATGCCACCGCCTGCCTGCTGCCAGTTGGTTCCGTTCCATTTTGCAACGTAGCCAGCCGGACTTCCGCCCGCAGCAGTGAATGAACCACCCACATACAATTCCCCGTTGTATGCGGCAAGAGTATAAACAATATTATCCGTTCCGCTCTGAAGCGTGTCCCATGATGTGCCGTTCCACCGGGCAATATTATTTACAATCAGATTTACAACATTGGGAAATCCTCCACCCACATACAGTTCGCCATTGTATTCGCATAATTTCCGGACGTTGCAACTGCTTGTGTTAATTCCTATGGAATCCCATCCGGTTCCGTTCCAACGCGTGAAATAATTTACCACTGCATTGCCCGCATTCGGGAAAGAGCCGCCCGCATAAATAAAGCCATTGTACTTTGCAATGGTGTAAACATTGCCATAGGTGAGTCCTGTTCCCATCGAATCCCATGCTGCCCCGCTCCACCGGGCAATGCGGCTTATGGGTACTGTGCCTGAAGTATCAAAACTTCCGCCTGCGTAAAGAGTTCCCGTTGATGAATCGCTGCAGAGCGTCATTACATACTGGTCGAAACCATTTCCAACCTGCATCCATGATTGAGAAAAAGAAAACTGTATGGCTGCAATAAAAAAGAGCGAATAGAATTTCAGGATTTTCATCCTGTAAAGATATTCTTTCTTTCGAAAACATTCATGATGAAAGATTCTGCGGAGCGGAGAGGGGGGTTGTTCTGAGAGACCTTGCAAAAGTGTGGGACAGGCGGGCTATAGTCCAGTCAAGGACGGCAAAAGTATGAGCAAGGATGGTAAAAGTACGAGTAAGACCCCGAAAAGTACGGGGCAGGTGGGCAAAAGTACTGGCAAGATTGTCAATAGTATGAGCAAGGACGGTAAAAGTACGGTCAAGATGGGCAATAGTACAGTCAAGATGACTAATAGTTTAGGCGAGATGCCTAAAAGTTTTGTCGAGATGCCTAAAAGTTTATCGAAGATGCCTAAAAGTTTGGCTCAGGTATGCAAAAGTTTATCGAAGATATGGAAAAGTTTGCTCAAGATTGGCTATAGTATGAGCAAGATTGGCTAAAGTTGTGTTTTAGCCACTAATTTCACGAATTAAGAGGAAGAAAGTGTGAGATTGCTTCTCCGTCAGCTGACGGATGGCAATGACGGCAACTTAAGCGGGCTGGAGGACGAAGTTTTTGATGATGGATTCGCCTTGTTTGATTTCGAAGGGGGGTGTTGTTTGTGTCTGAATGGTAGCGCCTGAGATGGTGAGGGTGATTGTTGCGGGGGCGGGAGCGGGTTCGAGGGCGTATAAGCCGAGAACATCGGTGGTGGTTTCGATGTTTTGCTCGTTGATTTTTACGGTTGCGTTGTAGACCGGCTCGCCATCGGGAGAGAGGAGGGTGCATATTCCTTTGACTCTTGTTGTTCCTGTGCCGAGGTCAATGATTACGCGGGCTTTTTGGTAGTCGCTGAGGTAATGTGGGTTTGCGGCTTTGAAAGAAATGGAGATGGGGTCGAGGGTTTTTTTGAGAATTGCGTTTGCTTCTGAAAAGAGTGTTACGAGTTCTCCGGTGAGGGTGGCGCGGTGGACGACTGCCATGCGCGGATTGGCGAGGGCGTTGAGATAGTTGGTTATGTCTTGTTGCCAACTGAGGATGATGGCGGGTGTGATTCCGTAATCGGCAAGGGCAGCAATGAGCAGGTTGACGATGTTGAGAAGTGTTTGTGCTTTTTGCCCGATTTGGTCATCGTTTATTTCGCGAAGTTCAGAGACGGAGAGGTTCATTTGTGCTTCGAGCGTGGTGTCGTTGATGGACACGGCATATGCTTTTACGGGACTGATGACGGAGAAGGTGCTTTGACAGAGGGTTTCCTGTAATTGGTTTTTGTTAGTGGTTACACCTGAGATGGCGAGGTCTTGTTCGCCTGAGGTGGTTTGTATGGCGGTGATTTTTACATTGAGGGCGGTGATTCCGTTTTTGAATGCAACAATGGTGTCGGTGATTAGCTGATTGTTTGCTGCGTGCTTTGAAACGGCACGGAACATATTGAGTTGGTTGAATTGGGTGTTGTCCATGGGAAATTAATTTGAAGATGAGTTGATTTGAAAATTTGAAAATGAAAAATTGATGGGGTGAAGATAGGATTTTTGGGATTAGGAAATTTTATTTTTATTCCACATGATGACCAATCCCGCACAGCAGAGAAAAAATTATTGCTGCGGAGGAGGTATCTGTTTTTCTTTCACATCTTTTTCAGCAACAGCTATTAAACTAATAGGAGAAACCTGTTTAGAAAAGCATGTTTCTTTGATGTTGTTCAAAAGTTCCATAATTGATGTCAGAGAGAGATAGAATGTGACCAATCCTATAAAGTAAAATTCTACTTGATTAAACTTTGGAAAAAACAAGATGCCCTCTGTATATTGAAGAAATAATCCTTTGGCTAAAGCTAATGAACAAACAATTGTGATAGGACTTTCAATGAATGAAATAATATCAGCAGTTGTACCACGGAATTCATTAAAGGACATTTTATAGTTCAAAGTAATTTTTCGTGTTTTTATTTTATGCAACATTGTAAAAATTGCTGCCACAGCACCTGCTGATAGATTAAGAAATGGTAAATTGAAAAAGTATTTGATGCCTATAAGAATTTCTTTATGATAAATAACAGAATACACATACCCTGCTAAAAGCAGGAGAGCAATAAAGATATATTTCCAGTCAAAATTTCTAAACATTATACAGTGCTGCGATTGAAGTAATTGACTTTTTCTATCTCTGACCTATCATTAGTATTTCCAATAACACCTCCGACTGTTCCTCCGATTAAGACACCAATAGGTCCACCTAATAGACCTATAAGACCACCGATTAAAGCGCCTGATGTTGTTTCATTTGTACTATCAGCAGCAGCTACAACCTGATGAACATGGTATTGATTGCCATGAAAAGTAAACCAATGGCTTCCAACATAATTAGCCAACTCTTGTCTTGTTGAGGCAGCTATATTCAGATATTCGCGTTGACCTATTGGGTTAGTTATGAATAATTTCATCAGCCCAAATTTTCTTTAAGGGTTTCAATCAGTTTTGATTCTATGCGACTGTTGGTTCCCCAGTCAGCAACTTGAAGCAGCGCTGCTGAACGGGAAGAAACATGAACAGTGTTTTTGCTGCTGCCTGAGCTTTTAATATGCACTTCAATTTTGTTACCCCAAGACAATAATCCTCCTCCATCCGCTAACTCAATTTTTCCATTTGCAAAATCATGTTCTATAATGTCCATGCTTAATTGTTTTGCGGTATCAAGGATTCCATCAAATATTTTTCTCTTGCCGTGATGAAAAGTTATCTGTTGCATTTTATGTTTAATCAATTTTTATTTCTTCTGATTCTATCTTGTATAATTGCATAACTGTTTTATCAATTTCCATCTGCTGGCTTTGAATGTGGTTGTTTAGCAGTTCAATTTTATGGGGTAATTGCTCGTGAAGGATTTCGTTTTTCAGTTGCAAAATAGCTGAAACAAGTTTTTCAATCTTACTTATGTTGTTTTGCTGTTTCGCTTCGTGTTTTGGAATTGGAAGTTCCGCTAATTGCGCAATCCGGATTTTGGGAAAAATATTTGTATCGGGGGCAATGAAGTTCCTGAAATAAAAATGAAACAGTGAAGAGTTGATAATTCCCAGTAAATATTTAAGAGGATATTTTTCGTTGTTCGAGATGACATTGTAAATGCTGCGAGTGGTTATTAATTTTTCTTCATCATAAGTTGCAAAAAATGTATTGCCTGTTTCACGAACTAAAATTTTTTGTGAAGAAAAATAATCACCGTTTTTCTGATATTCACTGAGTGTTGTTTTGTCTATGTAGGAATAAGATTTTATTTGATAGTGGTCAATGTTACCTCCGGTGATGCAAGCAATGGATGCTTTTGATTTTAATTTATCTTTTCCGATTTCAAGTCCCCGTTGAATTGAAGTAATGTCTTTAAGTTTTACAGTTTCTACTCGCTCAAAAAGTTTCAATGCTTTGTTCCCGAAATAATCATGCTTGCGCTGCCGTTCTCCTTTTTGCAAAACAAAAATGCAAGTAGGCATTTGAACATGTTCAAAAACTTTGTCACCATATTCTTTCAGGTCAAACTGTTTTGAATATTGATTTATGAAGTCACGCAATGCCTGGTGCTGCAAACCTTTGATGAACAAACTCGGAACAATGAAACTGAACCATCCGTCAGTTTTTAAAATGCGAAAAGATTTTTCTATAAAAAGAGAAAACAAATTATATTGTCCTTTTGCAACTGAATAATATGCTTTGTAATAATCTCTGTAGTCCTCAAACTCATGAATGCCAACATAGGGTGGATTGCCAATGACAATATCAAAGCCACCATTTTCAAAAATTTTTGGAAAGCTCGCTTTCCAATCAAACGCTTTCATTTCCGGAGGATGTTCAAAACCTAAATCCAATTCAGGTCCAAAAAAATCTCCATTCACCAAACTGTTTCCGCACTTAATGTTGTTGTCAAGCGTTGGTAAAATTCTTTCTTTAAAATCAATAATTGTTTGAACAGATGCACGGGTTTCGTTCTCCATACATTTGAGAAGCAAACTTAGTTTGCTTACTTCTACTGCTTGCGTGTCAATATCAACTCCGAAAATATTATTTAATAATATTCTTTTCTTTTCGGCTGTAATTAAATAACCATCAGGTGTGATTGGAATATTTTTTGTGCTCTTAGCAGCTTTTGCTTTTTTGTTGTAATACTCGGTATGATATTTCAACAATGACTGATAAGCACCTAATAAAAATGAGCCGCTGCCGCAGGCAGGGTCAATGATTTTTATTTTACTGATTTGCTCGGGTGTTTTTCCCTTGATGAGATTTGTGACAGTATTTTTTACAATATAATTTACAATGTATTGAGGCGTATAATAAACTCCTCCTGCTTTACGGACTTCGGGCTTTAATTCAATCTTGGCGTTATGAGATTTTGTGAGGCGAATTACTTTTCCGAGAAATTGCTCGTAGGCGATGCCGAGAATTTCAACAGGAATGATATTGAACAAATAATGTGATTCGTATAATTCTGTAATGATTTTATGAATGGTTTCATTTTCTATTTTGAGATGGCTTGAATAAGTATCTTTTGTAAAATCAAATAAACCAGAATTATATTTTTTGTCGGCTGTGAGAAAATATTGAAAAATGTTTTTGTAAAAATTGCCATGCTTAGTACAATTTTGAATGTTTCCTTTGTCTTCAACTTTTCTGTCTTCAGCAATTCGCAAGAAAATTAATCGATCAATGAAATGCTGAACGCAAAAATTTATTTCTTCTTCATTGAGATATAAATTATTTCTGGCAATGTTGACTGCTAATTGTTCTCTCCACTCATCTAAAGTTTTTACAAATATCTTATCAACGGTTTCGGTGTGCCCGTTAATTTGTATTTTCAATAACTTGAGAACGCTGCCTTTTAAAACATGTTCTTTAGCAAGTGATTCCCAGATAAAATCAAATTCTTTAATGTATTCGGTATAGGGAATATATTTTATCCGTGCAATGTGCGGCTTGTCGGAGAGTTTGGGTAAAATGGTTGTGTTGTAAATGGAGAGTTCCTCAAAGTCGGTAAGGATGGAAATTTTCAAGTGTGCGTTCCATGCGTAGTTCCGTGTTTGAAAAGCGGGAGGAATTTTTGTTTTAAGAGCAACACTTGGTTTTTTTGCTTCCACAAAAAAAATATTGTTTCCATCGGGGTCACGGAAAGAATAATCTGGCGCTTCTGTGCTTTCGTCAGTTTCCAAACTGTATTCGTGAACAACTTCTCTGGATGGTTCAGGAAGTTCGCTGCTATTATCCATGTCCCAACCTAAAGCGGAAAAGAAAGGGTCAATGAAATCACGCCTCGTAGGAGTTTCTTTATAATCTGCTCTTTTGTAATAAGCAATATTGCTACTGAATTTGTTTACAAGTTTCGCAATTTCTTTTTTGGCTTCTTCTTTTGTCATTACTTAATTATAAAAAGTTGCTTCAAAGATATTCATTTGCTGTAATGGCAAAATAAAATGCGATGCAAAATTATATCCCAGTTGGGAGCACGGGGAGATTGCTTCACTTCGTTCGCAATGACGCGAACTGTTTATGGCGAGCAGTTTTTTTTTTAGAAGTTTGAAAGAGATACAGAACCCGCTAAGCTAAACCTGATTGACCGACTTTTTCAGGAAGGAAAGCAGGCGGAGAGGTTGATAGAGTTACTAATGGTTGTTTCCAAAATATTTTTATATTTTTTTATTTCGGAGCATACCGGAACAACGCAACCGCCACACCGGAGAAAATGATATTGGGAATCCAGACGGCAAGCAAGGGAGGCAGGTCGCCATTGGTGGCGAAGGTGGCGCTCACCTGGATGAAAAGAATGTAGGTGAAGCTGAGGGCGATGCCTGCACCGAGATGAAGCCCGATGCCGCCACGCACTTTGCGGCTGGCTAAGGAAACACCGATGAGTGTGAGAATGAATGTGGCGAAAGGAAAAGCGAACCTGCGGTATTTCTCCACCTGGTAGGGCAAATAATTACTGTTGCCCTGCTGCTTGAGTTCGTCAATGTATTCGCTGAGGACGCGGTTGTCCATAGCGTCAATGGCGCTGATGCGCTGGCGGAAGTCCTTGGGCTGGAAATTCAATGCGGTGTCGAGGCGGAGTCCTTTCTGAATTTCTTCGTTCATGCCGTTGACTTTGCGGATGAAATAATTTTCTATTACCCACTTGTGCGGAACGCTGTCCCAGCGGATGCGGTCGGAGTTGAGAAAGAAAATTCTTTTTCCGTCTTTGATTTTTTCGAGTGAAAACCGGAAGCCGATGTTCTCGCGGTTGTTGTAGGAATCCATGTAGATGAGTGTGCCGGGACTGATTTGCCGGTGAATGTTCCGCTCTTTGAACACAAACGGGTTGCGTATGTAAGCGTATTCGAAATCGAGCCGTCTCTTGTTGGCGTGGGGAATGAGCGAAACGTTGAGCCAAAGCGTGATGACGGCAAGGAAGGCGGCTGTGATGAAGTAGGGAAGCATGAGCCGTTTGAAACTCATTCCGCTGTTGAGCATGGCAACAATTTCGGTGTCGGATGCCATGCGCGAAGTGAAATAGATGACAGCGATGAAAATAAAAAGTGGAGAAAACAGGTTGACGAAAAACGGAATGAAGTTGAGATAGTAGTCGAAAAGAATGGCGCGCAGGGGAGCGTTCTTCTCGATGAAGTCATCCATTTTTTCCGAAGCATCGAAGATGATGGCGATGAAAATAATGAGCGCAATGGTGAGAAAATATGTCCCGAGAAATTTTCGGATGATGTAGCGGTCGAGTAACTTCAAGTTGCGTTGGTTAATTGGTCATTGGTTTATTTGCTCATTAGTTCAATAGTTCAACAGTTTTTTCAGATACTCAAAACTATTTTTGTTGGCAGAAAGTTCTGTTGCGTTTCGGATGAAATTTTTTTCTTTGGATGTGAGATGCCAGCTCAGTGAAATTTCTTCTTCGGTGGAGGGCAGCTCGAAGGAAATAACAGCGAGCGGTGGATTGAACCATGCCTTGGCGTATTCGGCTTCTTCATCCGTTTCATATTCCTGGAGGTAAACCAGGTTGCGGTAAATATTTCCGACAGGTGAAAATAAATTTTCAAGAATACTTCCGCGTGAGTCGCTTCCGCGTTTCCTGTCTTTGCGCGTATCGCGGATGTTGATGACGATAACACCGGAAGTGTTTTCTTCAATCCACGTTCTGAGCGTGAACAAATAACGGAACGTGGTTTTCAAACCGAAATTATCACGGATGCCCGCGTCCATTACCTGGGCGGGCGGGGTGGTGGGCAGTGTGACCGCAGGAAGAATGTAAGGAAACGTAGCGCTCATGCGCAACACTGAAGTGAATCTTGTCTGCCCCGCATCGTACCAACTGAAGACCTTCCCGAACTCCATGCAGTCGTTAATTTGGGTAAAGCGGAAATTTTCTTTCTCCATCCTCGCGGCAAGGTAGGCGACCGGCTGTGAAGAAATCAGTAATCTTCTTCCGTCATTCACGATGGCGGGAGTGAAAATCATTTGCGGAATACGTGCATCACTTTCCGCATCCGTGTAATCGGAGATGCTTTTTTCGAGAATGTGATTGGTGTTTTCGTTGAGATGTTTTTCGAAAGCATACGCGCGGTCTTTGTTGTAGCGCTGTTTGCCGATGGAAAATTTCTGAAAGTTGAAGAAGATGTCATTCACCACAAGTGAGACCCCAACGGGATTGAGCAAATCATCCGAAATGTCTTCAAGAAATTTTGTATCACTCACTGAATTTATTTTTCCTTCCTGTTTCAGCAGGAACAATTCACGGAAATAAGCTGCGCCAATCATTCCACCCGATGCTCCCGTTATCAGCCGTGCATCAGAAAAAACTTTTCCGCCAGAGGTACTGTCAATCGCCTGCAGCATGCGGAACGTCCACATGGCGGAGCGCAAACCGCCACCGCTGGCATTGATAAGAATCAGTTTGGGGTTTGCTCCTGCATGCAAATTGCTTTTCCATTTTTCCAGAATCGAAATTGCATGCAATGAATCCTGTTCAATATCGTGACGGGAAATTTTTATGGTGTCGGGATTGTAAACGGCTTTTGGCTCATGGTAGTTCATGCCGTACACTTTGTTCTGCCTCGCTTCGAAATCGAACTTGGAGAAAAAGTTAAGCGCGATGAAAAGAAAAATGAACATGGTTGTCGCCCACTCCTTGAGCCAAAAACGGAAGGCGCTGGTGAGCATGATGAACATGGAAAAAATCAGGATGATGCTTGCGCCTGCAGGAATAAGAAACGGCTTGTACTCGCGGAACAATCCGAGCAGGATAAAAATTCCAAAGACAAATATTTCAACAATGGCTGCGTTGAGATGGTTCTGCCTGATGATGGCGTCAAACATTTTTGTATCGTAGTGCTCGGTTCTCCTGACGAGCTTCACTTTGAGCGGAGTGCTCAGGTATGTGTCCACTCTCCACTTCAGGCGGTTACTGAGCCGCAGCATCCTGCGGATTCCTGTTCCTCTGCTGAGATGTTCAGCAAGCGGAACGTCAGGGTCGGCATCGGATGCTTTCATTCCGTATGACCTGACGATGTCTTTGTTGGTTCTGAAAAAATAAGTAAGTGTGACAAAAAGTGTCAGCAACAATCCACAAAGAAATGCAACATACTGCATGAGGATAGTTGACACGGTTTGAAATTCGCTGTGCCGCTGAAACTGGTAGAGTTCGTAGAAATAAACAAGAATAAATAATGCAGGCACAATGAAATTATTAATCGCGTATTTTAGAAACGGACGAGCCAGCGATGCAATGAATGGAAATGTGTAGGCGTTGATGATGTAACTTGAAATGTTGAACACCATAATAAACGCTCCGCACATTAGTCCGATGATGAAGAACGACCACCACCCGACCGTGCCGAGATATTCAGGGTCGAGAAAAAGATACGGAATGCCGAAACGCGCGGCAAAATTTCCTGTCACGAATCCGAAAAGCAAGAACCAGTATATCATCAGAATGTGATTCTTCTTGATGAGAATCACAAACAACTGTATAGGAAAAGAAAAAATAAAACGGGTGAGAAAAAGTTTGGCGGTGACAGATTCTTTGACAGGTGAGTGAGACATCAGTAATCAGTTCTGTATTTTTCTGTTTACGATGGACAGGATTTTTGTTTCCGATTTTTTCGCTTTCTCTTCCAGCAATTTTCCTTTCCGAATAATGTTGCGCGCGAATTTTTTATCCGTTATTCCTTTCGCATTTATTTTCACGTTTAGAAACGCACCGAGCACCGCACTTCGCGCGCACAACGCTCCCACTCCTGCATCGCTCACCGAATTCGGATTGCCTATCTCCGCCATCGCCTGAATTATTTCCATGGATTGACAGGCAAGCTGCATCACCTTGAACGGAATTTCCGTTGCATATTTTGTTGCATCCTGAATTGCTTTCGTCCTCGATTTCTTTTCCTCTTCACTCGACTTCGGCAATGAAAATGCGTTCATAATTTTGTTGAACGCATTCGTATCTTCATCAACCAATTTCAGCAATTCACTTTTTATGCTCTGACCTTTCTCCGCCCATTTCGAAAATTCTTCCCATCGTTCGTCCCAATCTTTTTTATGAGAAGAAAGATTTGCAACCATGGTGCCGAGAGAAATTCCAAGCGCACCGATGTAAGCAGCTATGCTTCCTCCGCCCGGAGCGGGACTTTCACTCGCAGTTTCATCAGCGAAATCAGTGAGCGACATTCTGATTAATTTCATGTTCAATTTTTCTTTAAGTTGATATTCAATAATTCTTTCTTCTGATTTGAACGGAGCAAGCTCATCCAGCCCGAGTGACTTCACAGCAATGCGAATCAATTCCTTTTCCGAAATACCGACTGAACGTTTTTGTTTTTTCAGAAAATATTTTCCGGCATCCAGCATTGACTGCAGCGGAATTAATCCGACAAGTTCGGAGCCAGTCACCCGCAATCCTCTGCTTGTCGCACTCTTCACACATTCGTCAAACGCAAGGTGCATTGGCGTAATGTTGATGTTCGTGAGATTGATGCTCACCTGAGCAATTCCGTATTCTTCAATGAACCATCCGATTGCTTTCACTGCTTTGCATTTGCCGGGCTGCACTACATCTTCGCCTTCTTTATTTTTAATTTTTCTTCCCGCTTCGCGAATGTCAAATGCAACTGAGTTTGCCCTGCGCACTGACGTTGTGTTGAGATTCACATTGTATGCAATCAGAAAATCTCTTGCACCGATAACAGTTGCGCCACGCTTCGCATCGAACTCTGTCGGACCGAAATCGGGTTTCCATTCAGGTTGTTTAATCTTTTTAAAAAATCCTTCATATTCACCTGCGCGAATCACAGAAAGATTTTGCCGCGCAGGATTTTTTTGTGCGTACTCATACAGGTAAACCGGAATTTTCAATTCTTTCCCTACACGCTCAGCAAGTTTCTGAGCGTACTTTGCTGTTTCTGCCATCGTAATTCCAGCAATCGGAATAAGCGGGCAAACATCCGTTGCGCCCATGCGTGGATGCTCGCCTTTGTGTTTGCTCATGTCAATGAGCTCACCTGCTTTTTTAATTGCACCGAATGCTGCCTCAACCACTGCATCTGGAGTTCCGACCAAAGTCACAACGGTTCTGTTGGTTGCTTTGCCCGGGTCAACGTTGAGGAGTTCCACGCCTTCAACTTTTTCAATCTTCTCCGTGATTTGTTTGATGATTGTTAAATCATTTCCTTCGGAGAAGTTGGGGACACATTCGATGAGCTGCATAAAAAAGTTATACGTTATAAGTTAAACGATTTACAATTAAATAATCTGTGAATCTGTGGCAACTATTTTTCCTTTAATAATTATTTTCTCAATTAAATCATTTGCAAAGAAATAAGGAACAGATGAATAATCCGGGATTTCTTTTGTGATGAAAACATTCGCCTGCTTTCCAACTGCAATGCTTCCGTGTATTTCTGATAACCCCATCGCATAAGCTGAATTTATTGTTGCTGCATTAATTGCTTCTTCGGGAGTCATTTTGTATTGAACGCATGCAACTGAAATCATAAAATTCATATTTCCGCTTGGTGATGAGCCGGGATTGTAATCGCTGGCAACTGCAAGCGGCAAACCCGCATCAATCATTTTTCTTGCGGGAGGAAATGGCAACTGCAAAAACCATTGCGCACCAGGAAGAATGGTTGGCATCGTCTCTGAATTTTTCAGCGCAGCAATATCTTCATCGTTTACATATTCAAGATGGTCAACTGAAATGGCACCACATTCAACCCCTGCTTTCACTCCGCCTGAATTGCTTAATTGTTCAGCGTGAACTTTTCCTTTCAGTCCAAGTTTGCTTGCTGCTGATAGCATTTTTACCGTGTCTTCTTTTGTGAAATAATTTCTTTCGCAAAACACATCGCAGTAGTCGGCAAGTTTTTCTTCTGCAATCTGCGGAAGCATTTCGTTGATGATTATGTCAATGTATTTTTCCTTTGTTGTGTTTGCGGGAACTGAATGCGCTCCCAGAAAAGTTGATTTGATGGTCAGGGGAGAAAGGGTTTTAAGTTTCTGAATCACGCGCAGCATTTTGATTTCATCATTCACCGTCAGTCCGTATCCGCTTTTTATTTCCACTGCTCCGGTTCCCTGCAACATAATTTCATTCAGGCGATTCAAAGCACTTTCAATTAATTCTTCCTCAGAGGCATCCTGAAGTTTTTTTGCCGAGTTAAGAATTCCGCCTCCGCGTTTTGCAATTTCTTCGTAAGTCAACCCGTTGATGCGGTCAACAAATTCCTGTTCGCGCGAGCCGGCAAAAACAAGGTGGGTGTGAGAATCGCACCAGGAAGGGAAGACGAGTTTGCCTGTGGCATCAATTTGGGATTTGGGATTTGGGATTTGGGATTTGGGATTTAAATCTGACATTTTTCCGAAAGCAGAAATTTTGTCTCCCTCAATGAAAAGAAAAGCATTCTCGATGAAGGGTAAATATTTCATTTCAGCGCCAGAAACTTTTCTGACAGATGAATCTCTTACCTGTACAAGCTTTTTTATATTCTTAATGAGAATGCTCATCGTTTTTTCAAAGCCCGAAAATAGCAATTAAGAAAAGAAGT
>DATDOJ010000220.1:0-3950 GCA_035293345.1 Bacteroidia bacterium | reverse complement strand
CTTTTTCATGATTTCCAAACTTGTCCACGGACCATCGGCAATAATTTTTTTTGTCTCGGGGCGGTTAGCTCCCACACCCAGTGAAAGCCCTCCGCCAATTCCGATTCCGTACAAATCGAATTTTGTAACTGCACGCGACTTGCGCAGATAATCCAGAATGGTGTTTAGGTCGGTGATGAACTGCGGGTAAATGAAAATGTCAGCGTCCACCTGGAAATCGCTGCTCTCGCCATAGCCGCGGTAATCATACATGCAAACATTCCACCCGGCTGAAAGAAATTGTCCGCAGAGTTCGATGTTGTCTGCCATGTTGCCGTCACCGCTGTGGCTGATGACAATCCAGTTGGTGGTCTTCTTTGATGTTTCGAAAAACCATGCATTCAGCAGCATGTCGTCTTTCGTTTTCACCTTTTCTTCCTTGTACTGCATGCCGTATTTTTCCGGCTTCACTTTGTAAGTGCGTGAAGGATTCAGAGAGAATGATTCAACGGATGCGGCAAGCATCACAACTGCAAAAAGAATAATTGATTTATGTTTCATACGTTTTTAAATTTTCGTTTGCCAAAAATAGAAAAAAGACGGTCAGCCAAATGAGGATTTTGTCAACAAACTTACACGGGAAATTTTTCGTGGGATGTACCGGATTCGAACCGGTGACCTCTTGCGTGTGAAGCAAGCACTCTAAACCAGCTGAGCTAACATCCCGAATAATGCTGCAAAAATACACTTAACTCAAAAACATTATTTTCGTCTCCTCAATTTTATTTTATGAATACAATTCCCGGTTACGCATTCCGGATTTTATTTTTTGGCATAGCCATTTCAAATTGTACTGCACAGCAAACATTTCCCGTCAATGGAATTGCTGATTCGCGGCACATCACGTATGCATTGACGAATGCAAAAATTTTTGTTGACTACCAAAGCAGCATTGACAGCGCTGCGCTTCTTGTTCGTGACGGAAAAATTCTCGAAGCAGGGAAAAACATAGCCGTGCCCGCAGATGCCTTTGTCATTGACCTGAAGGGGAAATTTATTTATCCGTCATTCATTGATTTGGATTCTGATTACGGAATGCCCGAAGCAAAAAAAGACAGAGGTGAAGACCGCGGTCCGCAGTTTCTCTCCAATAAAAACGGAGCATACAACTGGAACGAAGCAATCCGTCCTGAAACAAATGCATCGTCACAATTCAGCGCTGACGAAAAAAAAGCCGCAGAGCTTCGAAAGATTGGTTTCGGAACTGTGCTCACATTTCAGCATGATGGAATTGCGCGCGGCTCGTCTGTGCTTGTAACCCTTGGGAACGGAAACGAAAATGAACTCGTGCTGCGCGAAAAAGCAGCAGCAAATTATTCTTTCAATAAAGGAAGTTCAACGCAGGATTATCCGTCATCGCTGATGGGAGCAATTGCTTTGCTGCGGCAAACGTATTATGATGCGCAGTGGTATGTGGCAGGCGGATATAAAAAAGAAGCGAACTTATCTCTTGACGCCTGGAACAAACTGCAAACGCTCCCGCAGATTTTTGAAGCAGGTGACAAACTTAATGAGCTTCGTGCTGCTGTTCTCGGAAATGAGTTCAATGTAAAATACATTCTGAAAGGAAACGGGGACGAGTATCAGCGTTTGGATGAACTGAAAGCAACCGGAAGTTCATTTATTGTTCCGATAAATTTCCCTGCACCACTCGATGTGACTGATCCGTACGAAGCACTCAACGTTTCTCTGGCTGCGATGAAACACTGGGAACTTGCTCCGGCAAATCTTGCCGCGATGGCAAGAGCAGGATTGAATTTCGCAATTACTTCTGCCGGATTGAAAGACAAAAAAGATTTCTGGAAAAACATCCGCAAAGCAATGGATAACGGATTGACACAAGAGCAGGCATTGAAAGCATTGACCCGCACACCCGCTGAGTTGCTTCGGGTAAGCAGCGAAGTCGGTTCACTGAAAAAAGGAATGTTGGCAAACTTTGTTATCACCTCGAAGAATATTTTTGACAAGGACAATGTCATTTATGAAAACTGGGGCAGCGGAAAGAGATATAAGGTGAATGATATTGACCTGAAAGACATTCGCGGAACCTATAAACTGAATGTTGCCAGTGACCCTGTGATGAAATTAAAAGTTTTCGGAGAGATTCTTTCGCCCGAAGCAACAATTCAGGATGACACGAATAAAGTTAAAGCGGTTTTCACAAGAAGCGGAACACTCGTCAGCATTGAGTATGAAATGAAAAGGAAACCGGGGCGCGAAGTGGTTCGCCTAAGCGGTTCTGTTAGTGATAAAGAGAAAACTGAAATGTCCGGCAACGGTCAGCTGGCAAATGGTGAGTGGGTAAGTTGGTCAGCCGTTTTGGATTCCGCTTTCACTGCGGAAGCAAAAAAAGACACAACGAAACCTGTTATCTCCGAGGGAAAAATTACTTTTCCTAATTCGGCATACGGCTGGACTGAATTGCCAAAACAAAAAACTGTCATCATCAAAAATGCAACGGTGTGGACAAATGAGCCGGAAGGAATTCTTCAGAACACCGATGTGGTGATGGCTGACGGAAAAATAAAACAAATCGGAAAAAATCTTTCCTTCCCGAATGCGGAAATCGTTGACGGCACAGGAAAACACCTCACGTCAGGAATTATTGACGAGCACTCGCATATTGCAATATCTAATGGTGTCAACGAAGGAACGCAATCGGTGACCTCAGAAGTCCGCATTGGTGACGTGCTGAATAGTGATGACGTAAATATTTACCGGCAGCTTGCCGGAGGAGTTACTGTTTCTCATCTATTACATGGAAGCGCGAACACTATTGGCGGACAAACGCAGCTCATCAAACTCCGCTGGGGACTGCCACCGGAGAAGTTAAAATTCGAGGGATGGGGCGGCTTCATCAAATTTGCTCTCGGAGAAAATGTGAAGCAATCTAACTGGGGCGACAGGCAAACGGTCCGCTTTCCGCAAACACGCATGGGCGTTGAACAAACCATTGTGGACGCATTCACGCGCGCCAAGGAATATGAAGCTGCTTTAAAAAAATATACTGCGACTGATTCAAAAACAAAAACCGGTTTAACTCCACCCCGAAAAGATCTTGAACTGGATGCGCTGGTAGAAATTCTGAACGACAAACGTTTCATCACATGTCACTCTTATGTGCAGAGTGAAATCAATATGCTTATCCGCACGGCTGACAGGATAGGATTCCGCGTGAATACATTCACCCATATTCTTGAAGGATATAAGGTTGCCGACAAAATGAAAAAGCACGGAGCGGGCGGCTCTTCGTTTTCCGACTGGTGGGCATACAAGTATGAAGTGATGGAGGCAATTCCTCACAACGGAGCCATCATGCACAAAGTTGGAATCACCGTTGCTTACAATTCCGATGACGGTGAAATGGCAAGACGCCTGAACCAGGAGGCAGCCAAGGCAATGAAATATGGCGGAGTGAGCGAAGAAGATGCGTGGAAGTTTGTCACGCTCAATCCTGCCAAGCTGCTTCACATTGATAACAGAACAGGAAGCATCAAGGAAGGAAAAGATGCCGACCTTGTTTTATGGACAAATAATCCGCTCTCGGTTTATGCAACTGTATACCGCACGTATGTGGATGGAATCTGCTATTACAAATATCGCGATGACCAAAATATGCGAGTAGAAATTCAAAAAGAAAAAGCCCGCATCGCACGCAAGATGATTGAAGCAAAAAATAAAGGAGAGAAAACAGAGAAGCCCGCTGAGTCGGAAGATGGTTTATACCATTGTATTGAAGAACCTATGAATTAATTTGAATTTGAAGATGTGTCCCGATGCATCGCATAGGCGTCAACCTAATTTTAATTTTTCAATAAAGTTCAATCTATCCTTTCGTTTGTCGTAAGCGCAGTAGCGGAGTAACTCGGGGGTTAAAGTTCTGAAATTTTTTTCAAGGAACACGTTGAAGT
>DATDOJ010000219.1:0-4599 GCA_035293345.1 Bacteroidia bacterium | reverse complement strand
AGGCGTGAATAGGATTTGCGGTGTTCACCAAGCCATGAGTTGGCAACCATCAGTGCAGCGAACTCATCATTGCTGCGGGTGATGTCCATAGGAAAACCGGCAAACACTGCTGAGCCAAGCGCATTCTCCTTTGCAACAATTTCAACGTTGATGCCATCAGGCATTGCTGCTTTTTCCGCAGCAGGAATTTCCGGCTTTGCATCGGAAAGATTTTTAATGTCGGCTGTCAGCTTCACGAGAAAGTCGGCAGAATAATCTCCTGCAATGCCAATCATCAGGTTGTTGCGGGTGAAATAATTCTTGTAATGATTCTTCACGTCATCGAGCGTAATGGCTTTCACTCCGGCTGAGTTTCCTTCCACCATGCGCTGGTAATTCGTCCCGCGGAAAAGAAAATCTTCGAGCGCTTTCTTACTGTACTCTTCATCAGAAGATGAACGAATAACCTGGTCAACATAATTCTGCTGGTTCGACTTCACACGGTTGAAGTCCTCCTCTGCGAACAAGGGCGTGAGCATCAGTCCTCTCACAATTTCATAAAACTTGTCGAGGAAATCGCGGTGCACGATGAACGTGAACACAGACACTTCCTTATCCACCGAACTGCCGAACTGCGCTGCCCACGGATACATCTTGTCTTTGATCTGCGTGCTCGACAAATCTTTTGTTCCGCCATCGGTGATAAGTGAAGCGGTGAGTTCTGTCAGCCCTTCTTTTCCTTTCGGGTCGCAGATGGAACCGTTTTGAAACTGGAGTTTAATGACAATAAGATTCGAAGCCGTGGTCTTAAGTTCGACAATTTCCTGTGCCTGAACGAACAGCGCTAAGAGAAGGAAAGCAATGATGAGAGATTTTATTTTCATGGATGAAGAGTATTAAAGTTCAATGGTTCAATGGTTCATTAGTTCATTGGTTCAATAGAGCGAAGGTTAAGGTTTTGGGGCATCCATTGGAGTGCTTCCCGCAAACGGGCTTGCTGCATCAGGCGAAATCGTTGCTACTGTCAGCGAAGTCGTGTTAAAATATATCTGCGCGGTCTTCTTCACATCATCGGCAGTAATATTTTCATACATCGCATAGGCGCGGTTCAGTGATTCGGGGTCGCCTGTGAGCCAGATGAAGTAGGAGAGATTGTTGGCGATGGCATCGGGACTGTTCATGCCCATGGCGAAGCTGTATTTGAAATTCGATTTTGCTTCAATGAGAAAAGCAGAATCCACAGTTATTGTCTTGGCATCCTCCATCGCCTTTATGATTTCATCTTTTACATACTGCATGTCGGCAGCATCCCTCAGCATTGCCGTCACCTGGAACAGATATGGGTCGCACGTAAAGAATGCGCCACCGCTCAGGTTGCGCACCTTCTGTTCTTTCACCACAAGCTTTTTATAAAGCTCCGAGCGCTCGCTGAAGAGCACAGCCGAGAGAATGTCAAGCGCAAAAACACCTGTGTCGCTGTCGCTGTACGCAGGCGATTTAAAATTGAGCTGCACCACCGGAGGATAGCCCGGGTTCTGCACGTGGCAGAACTTTGTTTCCGTCTGTGCCGGTTCAGGCGTAATGTTGCTCACAAAATTTCCGCGCTCCCACATGCCGTAATATTTCTCTGCAAGCTTTTCCACATCTGCATGCTTCACATCGCCAACCACAAGCAGCGTGGTGTATTCGGGGCGGTAGAAACGTTTGAAGAACTCCAGCGAATAATCATACTGGTTCGGCATGTCAACCACATCGTTGAAGAAACCCATCGTGGTGTGCTTGTAGGTGTGCGACTGAAAGGCGGAATCATTCATCAGCTCATCGAGCTGCTCCATCGGGTTGGAAGAATTTTTTGTGTATTCACCTTTCACCGCGCCTGCTTCGGCTTTGAATTCGCCTTCGGGATATTTCAGGTTCATAAAACGGTCGCTCTCCAGTTCAAACATTTTATCGAGCATGGTTGCGTTGCCGGTCATGTGATAGACGGTTCTGTCGAGCCACGTGTTGGCGTTTGCCGATGCCCCGATGGTCTTGAGCACTACATCATATTCGTCTTTGGAATATTTGTCTGTTCCGCGGAACATCATGTGCTCGAAGAAGTGAGCAAAGCCGCTCTTGCCCGGCTCCACTTCATCGCGAGAGCCCACGCGCACCACGGCATAGAACGCGGCAATGCCCGGGCTATCATATTCAACGGTGACAACCTTAAGCCCGTTGGACATTTCTTTCTGGTGAATGGGGTAGGGGAGAATTTTTTTCTCCGCAGATTTCTTTTCGGTGCATGAGGCAAGCACAATGCACATCGCAGCCGCGCTCAAATAAATTTTTCTTTTCATTTTTTACTGATTACAGATAACCGGTTACTGATTACTTTTTTAAATGGGTGGGCAAAAGTATTATTTTCCTATTACCCTCTGCATTTATTGTCTACTGTTATGTGGAGTTGGTCTAAAAGTTTGGAGTTTGGAGTTCAGAGTTCAAAGTTTGAAGTTCCCAGAGAAAATCGGGGCAGGCAAAGTTGAGATTAAGCTTTAGAGTTTCCCGAATAGGACGGGACAGGTTGTGTTGTTGAAAATATCTGCGGTGTTGTTGCTGAATGGGGGAGCGTTTTTGCAAATGCTCTGAATGTTGTTTCGGATAGCTGCTGTGTTTTTGTGTTTAGCTGAAGTGTTTTTAGGGATACCGGAAGCGTTTTTACTTTTACCGGAGGTGTTTTTGACAATACCTGAAGCGTTTTTGGCGTTGATTTAGTGGTTTTTAGCAGGAAGGGACTAAAAAATAAAAAAAGGGGAACCCAGAAAGAAACGGGGGCAGGCGCTGATGACGCGGAAAACAGGGATAAATGAGCATAAAGTTGTCTGAACTCCCGATAAAAATCGGGACAGGCGGGATTAATGATGATTGGGGTGATTGGTTTGAATTGAAACTGTCGGGTGAACAGAATATCTGAGGGCACAGGAATTTTTTAAAAACATTTTCATGTTTGGAAGAGCATGGATAACATATCCTGCGGAGCGGAATTATTTTTCACCGTAGATTACAAGAGCATTTGAATCAATCGCTATAATTCCACCGGGATATTTCTGATTGACCGAGCCGAACACTTCACTTTTTATTTTTGCTTTCGTTGCATCATCTGCTTTACTGAGCGCAGCAACAACAGGAGCAACTACTTCAGTCATAAAATTCCAGTAAACATCAACGGTTCGGCAGTTCAGCTTTCCGCTGATTTCTGTTTCTGAAATATTTTTTAAACCGGCCTGAAGGAATAAATCTGAAATGAATCCGCCTTTAGCACAGCGAAACATTCCCGGTGCTCCGGGTGGCGGTGGCGGCAATTGCATATTTCTGTTGAGCGCACTCATTGTAGCTGTTACCCAGAAATTCTTTTCAGGAACATTCCATACAGAAGTTGCAACTCTTCCTCCCGGTTTAAGCACGCGCGCCATTTCTTTTGCCGCAAGCAGCATGTCAGGAAAAAACATAAAACCAAAACGGCAGCTTACTGCATCAAATGTATTGTCCGCAAAGGGCAGTTCGCACACATCACACACTTTGGTTTCAAAATTTTTGATGCCGCGCTTAGCAGCATTTTCCTTCGCCACTTCCAGCATTCCTTCGGCAAGGTCAGTAACAATTACTTTTCCCCCGGTGAGCATAGTTGCAATGGTCAGACCGGGTTCACCTGTTCCTGCTGCGACATCAAGCACCAAATCATCACCTTTGGGTTTGAGCAAACGAATGATTTCATCTCCCATCGGTTTCAGGAATTCCATAGTGAGAGCATCCCATTTTTTCCAGCCGGGAGAAAATTTGTTCCATGTTTCTTTTTGTTGTTCGCGAATTTGTTCAAGATGTGTTTCCATTGTAATTGGTTTTTAATTGTTGCCTACTCTTTTCGGTTTTCAGCATCCCCGCTTAATGATTTATTTTTTTTGGCTTGTCAAGAAACTCTTCGAGTTCATTCATAAATTTTTCCATGGATATAATATATGCTAAAGATTTTGAAGCATGCTTATTTCCAGAACGGTTGTTAGCTCTAATGGTTTAGTGATATATCTTTTTACTATTGGGTATTTAGATGCCCTATCAATATCCCCCTGGTTATTAGAGGAGGTAAGTATGATAATATCACATTGCTTTTTTATGGCTGCAGGGAATTTCATAAACTCATCGAGAAATTCAAAACCATCCATTGCGGGCATGCGGATATCAAGAAAAATTACATTCGGAAATTCCTTGGGATTGAATTGACGGAGAGCAAAATATTTCAAAGCATCCACAGCGGAGTTCATGATACTTATTTTTCTTGCCATGTTATGCTTAGTCAGAATGTAATTCAAAACATAAAGGTCTTCCTCAGTATCATCAATCAGCATTACATGTTTCATTTTTTACGTGGGTCTAAAGATTTTTCAGCATGCTCTCCTCCAATGGCTTATTAAGATACTTTATTACGACAGGATATTGCGATGCGCGGTTAATATCATTCTGGTCACTGGACGAGGTGAGCATAACAACATCACATTGTTTATTTACGGCTTGCGGGAATTTTATGAACTCTTCCAGAAAATCGAAACCATCCATCGCTGGCATGCGGATGTCCAGAAAAATTAAATT
>DATDOJ010000218.1:0-4675 GCA_035293345.1 Bacteroidia bacterium | reverse complement strand
AAACGAATGCAAGTGTTGAAGAAATAAATAATGCCTTTCACAAAGCAGCATCAGCCGGCATGAAAAATATTCTCGAATACACCACCGACCCGATTGTTTCGGCTGACATTGTCGGCAGTCCTTACTCATGTATTTTCGATGCGCAGTTGACTTCATCACTCGGCAAAGTCGTAAAAGTTGTCGGGTGGTACGATAACGAAACCGGCTACTCCTGCCGCCTCGCTGATTTAGCACAACTTCTCTTCAACAAAGTGCCTGCCTGAGGAGGAGTTTCCGGTAAATCTTTTGTCCTGAGAATGGGGTGACCCGGTGACAATTATTCACCCCTGAAATTATTTTTCAAAAAACATTTGTTTGTACAAAACTTTCATACATTTGCCATCCCTTTTTTAAGCGGGAGTGTTTTATTATTGGGAAAAATCAAAAAATCCCCTGCCGATGTAGCTCAGTTGGTTAGAGCTACTGATTTGTAATCAGTAGGTCGGGGGTTCGAGTCCCTCCATCGGCTCGAAACGTTCTTTGAAGAATAAAAAAAGCTGGGAAGCCCGAAGGATTCCGGTGAACCTCATAACTCTTTCCCGGGGAGATACCAGAGTGGCCAAATGGAACAGACTGTAAATCTGTCGTCTTAGACTTCGAAGGTTCGAATCCTTCTCTCCCCACATGATTTATTGGGAGAGGGAAGGATAAAATCAGTCAATCCGAAGCCCCGAAACAAAAGCGGAAGTAGCTCATTTGGTAGAGCACTAGCCTTCCAAGCTGGGGGTGGCGGGTTCGAGCCCCGTCTTCCGCTCTGAAAATTGTTATACGTTATTAGTTATAAGTTAATGGAATAAAAAAACATAACGCAGAAAAGTTGAATGTAAAGCAGCAAGTTCAGGTTTGATAAAAAGTCGTATAACGTATAACATATAACTGATAACTTCATCAAGCCAATGTAGCTCAGTCGGTAGAGCACATCCATGGTAAGGATGAGGTCATCAGTTCGATTCTGATCATTGGCTCGAAAAAATTAGAAGTAAAAAAAATAATGAATAAAAAATATTTATCATCAACATAATCTCAACAATAATTATTTAACCAATAAAAAATAAATACAATGGCAAAAGAAAAATTTGACAGGTCTAAACCTCACGTCAATATCGGTACAATCGGTCACGTTGACCACGGCAAAACAACTTTAACTGCAGCCATCACCACGATTCTTGCTGATAAAGGATTAGCCGAAATCCGTACATTTGATTCTATTGATAATGCTCCTGAAGAAAAGGCACGTGGTATCACTATCAACACCGCTCACGTTGAATATTCAACAGACAAAAGACACTATGCACACGTTGACTGTCCCGGTCACGCTGACTATGTGAAGAACATGGTAACAGGTGCTGCACAGATGGATGGTGCAATTCTCGTTGTTGCCGCAACTGACGGACCTATGCCTCAGACGCGTGAACATATTCTGCTCGCTCGTCAGGTTGGCGTTCCGAAAATCGTTGTATTCCTCAGCAAAGTTGACATGGTTGACGACCCTGAACTTATTGACCTCGTTGAAATGGAAGTCCGCGAACTTCTCACCTTCTATGAGTTTGACGGAGCCAACACACCCATCATCCGCGGCTCTGCATTAGGCGGGTTGAATAAAGACCCGAAATGGGTAAAGTGTATTATGGAACTGATGGATGCCGTTGACACATTCATTCCGATTCCTCCGCGTTTGATTGAACTTCCGTTCCTGATGCCTGTTGAGGATGTGTTCTCAATCACAGGTCGCGGAACGGTTGCAACAGGAAGAATTGAAAGAGGTATTATCAACTCAGGCGACAACGTTGAAATCATCGGCATGCAGGAGAAGAAATTAACATCCACAGTTACCGGAGTAGAAATGTTCCGAAAAATTCTTGACCGCGGTGAAGCAGGCGACAACGTTGGACTGTTGCTCAGAGGTATTGAAAAAACCGACATCTGGAGAGGCATGGTGGTTGCCAAACCCGGTAGCATCACTCCGCACACCGATTTCAAAGCTGAGATTTATGTGTTGAAAAAAGAAGAAGGCGGCCGTCACACTCCGTTCCACAATAAATACCGTCCGCAATTCTATCTGCGCACCACTGACGTAACCGGAGAAATCGTTCTTCCCGAAGGACGTGAAATGGTGATGCCGGGAGATAACGTCACCATCAACGTGAAGCTCATTCAGCCCGTTGCAATGGAAAAAGGTTTGCGCTTCGCTATTCGCGAAGGCGGCAGAACCGTTGGTGCCGGACAGGTAATTGAGATAGTAAAATAAATTGGCAATTAGCAGTTGGCAGTTTGCAAATTGCCAACTGCTGACTGCTAACTGCCAATTGATACGGGTGTAGCTCAACTGGCAGAGTAGCGGTCTCCAAAACCGTTGGTTGTAGGTTCGATTCCTGCCACCCGTGCTGAAAGTGAAAGATGTATTATGTGTATGTTTTATACTCAGAAGAAGTTGGCAAATATTATATTGGACAAACAAATAATATCGAGAGGAGAATTCAGGAGCATAATTTAAGACAACACAGATATACAAGTAACAAAGGACTTTGGAAATTAATTTATAAAGAAGAACACGCAACACGTTCAATGGCAATGAAAAGAGAAAGTTTTTTTAAAAGCGGGAAGGGAAGAGAATTTATAAAAAGCAATCTAAGTAAACTGGCAGAGTAGTCCGCCTCAGGCGGATTGGTTGTAGGTTCGATTCCTGCCACCCGTGCAAACAAAACGATGAGAAAAATCAGAGAATACTTTAAAGAGTCGTGGCTCGAACTTTCACAAAAAGTTTCATGGCCTACGTGGAGCGAATTGCAGGAAAGCACAATCGTGGTGATGGTAGCATCACTCATCATAGCCATTGTGATTAGTGCAATGGATTTTGTTTTCAACGGAGGAATGAGTTTGTTCTATAAAATGTTTGTCTGAGAAAAATGACAGCGATGACAGAACCTATAACGAAGAAGTGGTATGTAATCCGCGCCATCAGTGGGCAGGAGACCAAAATAAAACAATATATTGAGTCGGAAATAAACCGGCTGAAGCTGACGGACTATGTATCGCAGGTGTTGATTCCAACCGAAAAAGTTTTCCAGATGAGGGCGGGAAAGAAAGTGAGTAAAGAGAAGAATTTTTTTCCGGGATATATTCTGATTGAAGCAACGCTGGCAGGAGAAGTTCCTCACGTGATTCAGAACATACCCGGGGTGATTGGGTTTCTCGGAGTGAAAGGCGAACCCCCGGCACCGATGCGCCAGTCGGAAGTGAATAAGATTTTAGGAAGAGTGGATGAGTTAGCCGACAGTGAAGAAATAATGCACCACTCATTCTCAGTGGGCGAGCCGGTGAAAGTGATAGACGGACCGTTCAACAATTTCAGCGGAGTGATTGAAGAAATAAACCAGGAAAAGAAAAAACTAAAAGTGATGGTGAAAATATTCGGGCGCAAAACACCTCTTGAGCTTGGATATATGCAGGTGGAGAAGGAATAAAAAGTACAATGTATTAAGTACAAGGTATTATGATTCGCGTTGAACCTGTCTTTGTACTTAATACTTAATACTTAATACTTAATACACTTTACAATGGCAAAAGAAATATCAGCAGTAATCAAACTCCAGATTAAAGGAGGAGCGGCAAATCCGGCTCCGCCCATCGGACCTGCGTTGGGAGCGAAAGGCGTTAACATCATGGACTTCTGCAAGCAGTTCAATGCGCGCACGAAGGACTCGGCAGGAAAAGTTGTTCCGGTTATTATCACCGTTTACTTTGACAAGTCGTTCGAGTTTATCACCAAGACAGCTCCCGCAGCAGTGCAGTTGATTGAAGCAGCGAAAATCAAAGGCGGCTCAAAGGAGTCGAACCGCGAAAAAGTAGGGAAAGTTACTTGGGAACAGGTCAGGGCGATTGCAGAAAACAAAATGCCCGACCTCAATGCATTCACAATTGAATCGGCAATGAGCATGGTGGCAGGCACAGCACGCAGCATGGGCATAAATGTGGAGGGAAAGAAGCCATTTTAAGTCAAAAAATTAAATATTTTAACCCTAACTCTGATAAAATTAACCCTGTATCTCAAATAAATAACCCTAATAGGGATAAAAATAACCCTAATAAAGATAAAAACAACCCCAATAAGGCAAAAATTAACCCTATATCTCATAAAAACAACCCTAACAGGGTTAAAAATAACCCCAATAGAGATAAAAACACGTGTAAAACGGGATTATAGGGTTAAAATTAGGACAATAAAGGTTAAAAAAAAGAACAAATAAGGTTAGAATAAGAATAAAAAAGAGTAGAATATCGTCTAAAAGGAGTAGAATAAAGAAAAATAGGAGTAAAGTAAATATTAAACTGAAGGAGGAAGAGATAACTTCGAATCCGCTCGCACTTCAAAACATCAAAACAATGGGAAAGTTAAGCAAAAACAGGAAACGGGTGGCAGCAAAAGTTGACAGCACGAAAACATATCCGATGGCGGAAGCAGCGCAGCTCGTAAAAGACATTACCTTCACCAAGTTCGATTCATCGGTTGACCTCAGCATCCGCCTTGGCGTTGACCCGCGCAAGGCAAATCAGATGGTTCGCGGCATAGTCACCCTTCCGCACGGAACGGGAAAAACAAAAACGGTGCTTGTCCTCTGCACACCCGATAAAGAAG
>DATDOJ010000217.1:0-8451 GCA_035293345.1 Bacteroidia bacterium | reverse complement strand
GATTCCGCAGGTGTTGCAAACTCAGAAGCGGACAGGGCAGCGCTGCAGATATTTATTTCACAGTTGTATGCTGATGCTTATGCGGGGTTGTTCCAAAACCCGTGGGGCATTTCGAACGGCATGAACAATGACATGTACAATATCTTTTTCGCGGAAAAAATTATTCAGCAGTTTCAACCCGAACTTCTCGTGGTGAATATGCAGGACGTTGACATTTGCCACACCAACTTCACTCAGTATTGCAACAATCTGCGCAAGGCGGATTATTCAGTAGCGCATTTGTGGAGCATAATCCAGTCAACACCGGGAATGCAGGATGACACTATCCTGATTATCGCTCCCGAACATGGACGAAACAATGCTGCTAATTCCATTCTTGATTCCAACGGGCGTTATGCTCTTGACCATACCGCTCCCGAGCAAAGCCAGGGCGGTGACCAGATGGCGCGGGATATTTTCTGTCTTGTTGTCGGACCTCCTGACAAGGTGGATAACGGAGCTGTGTACACTAATAATTTCCCCGGGGAGAGTATTGAAATCGTTTCGGGCATTTCCAATATTCTCGGATATGACTCAGATATTTCAAGCGGCATTCTCAAATCGTTTAATGACTGCGATATAAAGAATGCGTTTGTGTAATTCATGGTGGAGAGATTAGAAAACCGGAAATTTTAAATCCGAGATTGGAAATCCGATGAACCGTAAATATTTTTCTTTCGCTTTATTTATTATTGCTTCAGCACTATTAATTTTTAATGGCTGTTCGAAAGAAGACCCGGCACCGGAGAATCCTTTCGGACCCCAGGTGATTGTTCATGACACCGATACGACTACTACTGTTATTCCCGACCCGTACTCTATCACCGGCTTGCATAAAAATATTTTTTCAACGAGATGCAATGTGCCCGGCTGTCATGACGGAACTTTCGAACCGGACTTCAGAACAATCCAGTCGAGCTATTCCACACTCGTTTACCAGCGCGTAAACAAAGTCACAGTGAATAATGTTGACAGCTTTACGTTCCGCGTGATTCCGTTCGACACAACAAATTCATTCATCCATGAGCGGCTCACCACCACAACTCCTGATTACATGCCATCCAACGGAAACCGTTTGAGCCAGGCAGAGATTAATCAAATCAACACGTGGATAATGAACGGAGCGAAAGACATCAACGGAAATATTCCGGTTGCGCCCAACAATCTTCCCAACCTGATTCCTGACTCAGGATATTACTGGGCGTTCGATTCGCTGACATTCGTTCCCCTGTATGGCAACATGATAAGCACGAGCAGATATCAGGGGGTATCATATTATCCGTTCCTGGTGGGAGCAAACAGAACGATGAAAATTATTTTCTGGGTACAGGACGATAGCACTGCGCTCGGTAATCTTCAGGTTAACCAGTGCAAGCTATCACTGATTGAAAATGATTTCAGCGCAGCACAAACTGTCACAGCCACTTTCATCAATTTTGGCGCTCCGCTGCAGTTCTGGATGGTGACCTTCCCTGTAACATGGACTGTCGGTACACAGGTGTATTTCCGTTATTACGTAAGAGACGCAGACAACCCTGCCACAGTAGAATTTCCGCGAAACGACATGCCGTTCTATTACAAATCATATTTCTCTTTCCTGGTTCAGTAAAATGAAATTGCAATCCGGTAATATTTTTTCTGTCATCTGTCTTCTGACATCCGGCTTCTGTTTTTCCTCCTGCGAAGAATTCAAACCCATCTACAGCGAAGTTCCTGTCATTGAATTTGTCAGCGTGTCGTCAACAAGTGTCAATGCTGCCGACCCGCTCACGTTCAGGATTTCATACACGGACGGAGATGGCGACCTTGGTGAAAACACAGACGGTGTCAGCAATTTATTTCTTTCCGACAGCCGGTTCGGAACATACTACAGTTATCGCGTCAAACAACTCTCTCCCAATACTTCAATCATAATCAAGGGAACCATTGTTATTGAACTCACCAGCGCCAAACTGACGGGACCTTCTCCTCAAAGCACTGTATTTTCCATCTACGTGGTTGACCGTGCAGGACATGCAAGCAATACGGTTATTTCACCAACGGTGACGGTTTACTGAATACTTTTTTCCCCATTCCAATTTTCAGATTATCTTTGCGCAACAAGAAAGTTATACGTTATTAGTTATTGGTTATTAGAAATGTTCTATAGCTGGCGATTGATGTCGTATAACACGTAACAAATAACTAATAACATTTTTAAATGACCAAAGCACAATTAGTATCTGAAATTTCCGCCAAGACAGGCGTGGAAAAATTTATTGTTCTCCAGATTGTTGAAACCATGATGATAATCGTGAAGAACAACGTGAGCAGCGGAGAGAGTGTTTACCTGCGCGGCTTCGGAAGCTTCTTCCCCAAACGCAGAGCCGAGAAAATCGGGCGCATCATTTCCAGGAACATAGCGATTACCATTCCTGAACACTACATCCCCGGTTTCAAGCCCGCAAAGTCCTTCGCCAGCAGAGTAAAGAGCGGAGTGAAGGTTAAAACGGCTGAGCACAGCAAGGCGTGAACAGGTAATAAGTAATCAGGTATCAGTACTGAATTTCCTGTTCTTAATAACAGATAATTTTTTTAATGAATGCGTAAGCCCGCCTTACTTCAGATTGTTCTTATCTTTTCGGCTGCTGCACTCACTGCCTTCCTCTATTTCGCTCCGAAGACAAATTTAGTTCCTGCGGTTTCAAAGAGCGCTGACATTGATTTCAATTATCTTCTCGAATCAGCCAAAAGCAAATTGCAAAGACAAGAAGTGACTTCACTGAATGAGATGGAAAAAATTCTGGAGACAAAATCAGGAAATGAAAAAGCGGTGTTGCTCGATTCGCTTGCCTATCACTGGGATGTGCTTGAAGAACCCGCTGTTGCTGCAGGATATTACGAGCAGCTTGCTGAAATGAATTCAACAGAAAAATCGTGGAGCGATGCAGCCGGCAGATATTTTTCTGCAGCGCGAATGCAATCTGACTCACTCATGCATGCATGGCTTATTAAAAAGACAATTTCCGCTTATGAAAAAGTAACCGGGCTTAACCCTGATAATGCAGATGCAAAAATCAACCTCGCTGTTTGTTACACCGAAACAGCCGAGCCGATGAAAGGCATCATGCTCCTTCGTGATGTTGTGCAAAAGCATCCGGAAAATATAAAGGCGCAGTTGAATTTAGGATTCCTTTCCATTCGCTCAGGTCAGTATGACAAAGCGATTGAGCGATTCGAAAAAGTCCTTGAGCTGAACCCATCGCAGTCGGAGGCGCATTATTTTCTTGGTTATTCATACATGAACAAAGGCGAAAAATCCTCAGCAATCGAATCATTTAAGAAATACATTGCGACCGGTCAGGACACGCAACTGATAAATGAGGCAAACGTATATATTCGCCAATTGAAATAAATGAATAAAATAGTTATAAGTTATATGTTATATGTTATACGAATTCCGGATTGACAAACTGCTGTCGTATAACCTGTAACCTGTAACGTATAACCGGATTTAATAAGACATAATATATTTAATTCAAAATATTAACCCATTTAAAAACCTAAACACATGCCAAGCGGTAAAAAAAGAAAGCGCCATAAAATGGCAACACACAAGCGTAAGAAACGTCTCAGAAAAAACCGGCACAAAAAACGTAACCGGTAGATGAAATAGTTATACGTTATTAGTTATTAGTTATTCGATAGTTTGGATTATCTCATCTTCGAATAACATATTACGTGTAACTTATAACATCTCCGGTGAAGTATATCAGGAGATATTTTTCCATTTAACATACTTTGTAAAGTGAACAGTGAATTAATCATCAGCTCAGGCGAAGATGAAGTAAAAATAGCGTTGCTTGAAGACAAGAATCTTGTCGAGCTGAATAATGAAAAGAAAGACAAGAGCTATGCTGTCGGGGATATTTATCTCGGGCGGGTGAAGAAAGTCATACCCGGACTCAACGCTGCTTTTGTTGACATCGGTTATGAGAAAGATGCCTTCCTCCATTATCTCGATTTAGGTCCGCAGGTGCAGTCGCTTCTGAAGTTAGTGAAGCAGGCGACCATGCAGAAAAATGCCGACCCGCTCTTCGGTAATTTTACCAACGAAGCGGACATTGACAAGGGAGGGCGCATCACCAATGTGCTCAACAACAACCAGTGGGTTGTGGTGCAGGTTGCCAAAGAACCCATCTCTACCAAAGGACCGAGAATAACATCAGAGATTTCCATTGCAGGACGCTATGTGGTGCTCGTTCCGTTTTCTGAAACCATCTCTGTCTCACAGAAAATAAAAAGTTCGGAAGAGCGGACGCGTCTTAAGCGGCTGGTGCAAAGCATCAAGCCGAAGAATTTCGGAGTCATCATCCGCACGGTTGCCGAAGGAAAAAAAGTTGCCGACCTCGACAAAGACCTGCGCGACCTTGTCGGAAAGTGGAAAGGAACGATTGAAAAACTAAAAACATCGTCACCGCCACAGAAGCTGATGGGGGAGATGGACCGTACCTCAACCATCCTCCGCGATTTGCTTAATGCGAATTTCAACTCCATCCATGTCAACGACCAGGTGCTGTACGAGGAGGTGAAGCAATACCTCCGCAGCATTTCTCCCGAGCAGGAACAGATTGCCAAACACTACCGCGGCAAGGTTCCCATCTTCGAACACTTCGGCATTGATAAGCAAATTAAATCGCTCTTCGGCAAAACCGTCAACATGCCGAACGGGGCGTACATCATCGTGGAGCATACCGAAGCGCTGCACGTCATTGACATCAACAGCGGAGTTCGTTTCCAGCAGAGCGAAAGCAGCCAGGAAGAAAATGCGCTGCAGATAAATCTTGAAGCGGCAGCCGAAGTCGCCCGCCACCTCCGCCTGCGCGACATGGGCGGCATCATCGTCATTGATTTCATTGACATGCGCTCGGCACAAAACCGGAAAAAATTGTTCGACAAGCTGCGCGATGAAATGAAGCGCGACCGCGCCAAGCACACCATTCTTCCGCCAAGCCGTTTCGGTTTGGTGCAATTGACGCGACAGCGTGTTCGCCCGGAAACAAAAATCGTGACGGCAGAAAAATGTCCGTCATGTGACGGCACCGGTGAAATCAAAGCGAGCATACTTGTCCTTGATGAGATTGAAAACAACCTCCGCTTTCTTGCCAAGGAGCAGAATGAAAAAAAGCTTGCCTTGCATGTTCATCCTTTTGTTGAATCCTACATTTCACGCGGATTATTTTCATCACTTAAAAAGAAATGGCAAAGCAAGCACAAAGTAAAACTTACAGTGCTTCCTTCTGCCAACTATCATTTTCTCGAATATCATTTCTTCAACGACAAGGGAGAGGAAATAAAGATTTAGATGTTAGTTGAAAGAGAATACTTTTCGGAAAAATGTGTTGGGTGAAAAGGATTTTACAACTATCGGCACCGGCACCATTGATTACATGGCTTGCCTTACCCAATGCATTACTGCTGCGGAAGATTTTTCTTTTAAGGTGAAGGGAAATCCCCGGGGAGAATAAATTATCATAGTTTGATTGAAAAAATGATAAATTAGTTTATGGGAATTATTCCCATAACTATGGGAATATCTCCCATAACTATGAAAATGTTTCCCATAACTATGAAAATGTCTCCCATAACTATGAAAATATCTCCCATAACTATGGAAATGTCTCCCATAACTATGAAAATGTTTCCCATAACTATGGGAATATCTCCCATAACTATGGAAATGTTTCCCATAACTATGGGAATGTTTCCCATAACTATGAGAATGCCTCCCATAACTATGAGAATGCCTCCTTTATTTAATAAGATTATTTTTTTGCATAAAAACCCCAACATTCTCCATCCCGCTCCTGACTCCCTCCGCCACTCCCCACCTGCCCCGATGCTATCGGGGTTTGTTCCCCCCGAAAAAAACGGGGCAGGCGCGATGGAAAGAAATTACTTTTGGAAAAAATGCAGCAGGTGAAAAAACACTGGACAGCAAAGAATGAACTTCCTTAGTCGCAGTACCAAATATTACTATTTATCTTTTCTGAAGCACGATTTTAAGGCGAGCATCACTGTCTTCTTTGTTGCGCTGCCGCTTTGCCTGGGAATTTCGCTGGCTTCAAACGCTCCTGTTTATTCGGGCTTGCTTGCGGGAATCATTGGCGGGCTGATTGTTTCTGTAATCAGCAAATCGGAACTGAGTGTAAGCGGTCCTGCGGCAGGGCTCACTGCTATCTGCGCGTCAGCCATAACACAGCTTGGCGCAATTGAAATTTTCTTTTTGTCTGTTGCCGTTGCAGGTTTATTCCAGATTATGCTCGGCATTTTCCGTCTGGGAGGATACACTCACTTTATTCCCTCAGCGGTAATCAAAGGAATGCTGGTTGCCATCGGAATCATTCTGATATCAAAACAAATTCCGTTGCTGGTGGGATATGACAAACCCGATTTCTGGAGCAAGGAATTATTCAACATCATTACGTTCAGCAATGGCTTTGAGTATGTAAACGATTTGTATCATCACACTTCGTTTGCTGCTGTTCTCATTTCTTCCCTCTCGCTTTTGGTATTGTTCTTATGGCGGAAGTTTCTTTGGAAGAAAATTCCTTTTCTCCCGTCATCTTTTATTACGGTGTTGTTTGGTGTATTGCTGACGATGCTCTTCAATAACTATTTTCCTGCTGTCCGTCTCAGCGCTGAACAATTTGTTTCTGTTCCGCAGGATATATTTTCTCAAATCAGGTTTCCTGATTTCAATGCATTATTCAGCACCATAGAGATTTGGAAAAATGGTGCAGTGATTTGTTTTGTAGCAACGCTTGAAACGCTGCTCAGCGTGGAAGCCATTGACAAGCTCGACCCTTACAACCGGATTACTCCGCAAAACCGCGAACTCATTGCACAGGGAACAGGAAATGTTCTGAGCGGATTGCTTGGCGGCATCCCGATTACGGCAGTCATTGTGCGCAGCTCTGCCAATGCCGAAGCGGGAGCCAAAACAAAACTCTCCGCTTTTACTCACGGGCTGTGGCTGGTGCTGGTGATTCTGTTTGCCATTCCGCTGGTGAATCTTATTCCTTATTGTGTGCTTGCCGTTATCCTCCTCCGCACCGGCTATAATCTGGCGAAACCAAAAATGATTCGCGCTGTGTACAGGCAGGGCAGAGAACAGTTTTTTCCTTTCATCGTTACGGTGATTGCCGTTTTGTTCACCGACCTGCTCATCGGTGTTATAATCGGAATTGTTTATGCGCTTTATTTTTTAATCAAGCACACCTACCGTGCCGGATTCACCATGAAAGAAAACCCCGAAGGTCACACAAAGCATTTTATTATTGAGCTGGCGCTCAACGTGAGTTTCCTTAACAAGAAAAAATTCGTGGAGATGCTCGACAAACTGCCGGAATATTCCATCGTGGAAATTATCGGCTCCGACAGTGTTTACATTGACAACGATATTCTCGAAATCTTTCACGACTTCAAATCCAAAGCGCACCGGAAACATATTCAGTTAACGCTGAAAGATATTCGTGATGTGGAAACAATCGAGCTGCATTAACTGAGGAATGAAAATCCTGTTCCGAAAAAAAGAATGACAGGTTTTACTGTTTAACCATCTTCCTCACCGTCCGCTCTCCGTCAAGAACAACATGAAGCAGGTAAACCCCGCGGGAAAATTTTCGGAGGTCAAGCGTTTTTGTGTATGTGCCCGAGAGATTATTTTCCTGCTTGCTGAAAATGGTTTCTCCTAAAATATTTTCAACAATGAATGTTGCTTGTGCTATATTTTGTTTTTGAAGCGTGATGTGGAATTCATCAGTAAACGGATTGGGATGAACAGAAAAACTTTTATCATTTGCAGCCGCTGAATTATTTGCCGAAGTATTTATTCCGTATAAATCAGATTCCCAAAGCCCCCTGCCGAAAGTTGCCGCGCGGATTTTTCCTGTTCCATAATGTATTTCCAGTTCCTGCACGGGAACATTGGGCAGCCCGGTCATGAACGGAATCCAGTCGGTCATGGTGCTGTCGCGGTAGAAAACACCGATGTCGGTTCCGATGTATAAACCATCAGCGCTGTTGTTTTCATACACAATGCAGTTGACAGGAACAACAGGAAGTGTTCCCGAAATATTGGTCCACGATGCTCCGCCATCCGTTGTGAGAAACACTCTGTTGCCCGGTGAATAACCCGACATGCTCACCCAGGCGACATCAGGATTACTTTGATGAATGGTGATATCACTCAATGCCGAGCAGTTAAAACATCCTGCACTTGCGGGAAGATTGGAAGTTACATTCTGCCACGTTGTTCCCGCATCAATGGTTTTATAAACCACAACATAAGATGTAGCATACAGCACGCTGTCGGGATTTGATTCTGAAATTGCCATGGAGCGAAGCACGCCTCCTCCCACGTTGTCAGCG
>DATDOJ010000216.1:0-7201 GCA_035293345.1 Bacteroidia bacterium | reverse complement strand
CTGCATAGGACTTTGGGAATCCTGCATAGGATTTTCAATATCCCTCGGTAAAATTCAAAATTTCGCAGTTACCCCTCCACAAGGGCTGCGGAGTTTTTCCATAATATGTTCCCAATAAATTAATTTCTAAACAAAACCCGTTTAAAATTATCCAACGGGTTAAAAAACAAAAAAACATGATAAAATTCTTTGTAAAATTAGGGCTGAAAGCTCTCACCGTGCTTGGCTTGGTTGCCCTGGCACGCCTAATCGTAACAAAAATGACAGCCAATGCGGTCACTTTTCCCGCGCCCGACCCACCTCTGGCAGACATCACCCTGGCGGCAAACAAGCTGGAGGGCTCGGCACAGAATGTAGCCGTTAAAAAACAGGAGCTTGCCGAAGCCGTTGCCATACAGAACCAGGACGAAACAGCGCTGCAGGATTTGCTCACCTCCGAAGGCAGAACGGTTGACAACGTTGCCCAAGGCGACAAAGCCGTGATTGAATCAGCCGGCATGCAAGCCACCAATACCCCGGCACCCGTGGGCGAAATGCCGAGAGTCGAAAATCTTTCCATCACCCAGGGCGACAACCCGGGCGAAGTGGATGCGCACTGGAACCGCGTTCTCAAAAAAAGCAACTACACCGTTCAGCAAACCAGAGACCCGCTGGGCAGCGTGCCATGGGAAACCAAAGGCAACCCGACAAAATCATCCTTCACTATCACCGGTCTGGTGAGCGGCAGCAAGGTTTGGGTGCAGGTGTGCGCCAACGGAACGGCAGGAGCAGGACCGTTCAGCGACCCCGCTACGGTGACTGTGCCGTAAGGAGTTTAGAGTTTAGAGTTCGGAGTTCGGAGTGTGCGCGTCTCCGAACTCCGAACTCTCTACTCCGAACTAATTATTGGACGAGGATTAGGATTAGGAAGGGATGGAGTCCCGCACATGCGGGAGAGAATTGAGAATTGAAAAAATACGGAGGAGCATAGAAATTATTCTTTGACAAAAAAAGAAACTTTTACCAGAATTATTCTCTTTATCATTTGTGTTATTCTTTTCATTTTAGTTTTGCAGAGAATGAAGTCAATTGAACAGGGTGAAAGGGAATATGATGAGATGATGGAGGAGAAAAATTTTAATAAGTAAAAATGGAATCACAAGAAACAAAACCAGAACAGGAAGAGATCCATAAAATTCAAAATGGTCCGACACTCATTCTTGCAGGTCCTGGCACAGGAAAAACACATAGTATGGCTTTAAGAGTGAAGTGGCTTATTGAAGAAATGCATTGTGACCCCAATGAGATTACGATAATCACTTTTACTACTGAGGCGAAACTAAATATGCGGCATAGGATAAGTGACGAAACCAAGAATACTTATATGCCTCGGGAAAACCAGCCAAATCAAATTTCGACAATGCACAGTTTAGGTCATCAAATAATTTCCAGCCAACTACCTTGCTTTGGTCTTACCAATGATTTCAATGTTGTACAAGATGCAGTTAAGAAACTTATTTTCGAAGATGCTGCTCAAATAGCAGGGTTAGATAGAAAGAAAGGTATTAGTGCATCAATGGCAAAGCAACAAGCGAAGCAAAATAATGATGGAGATGAATTTCTCGAAACGAAAGGAATATATAATCAGATATTACGAGCTTGCAATGCACTTGACTACGATGATCAACTAATAATTGCTTGCGAAATACTTCGCAATAACAAAGAGTTATTATCTACTTACCAGAATCAAGCAAAGCATTTACTCGTTGATGAATTTCAAGATATTAATCTCTATCAATTCGAGTTGATTAAATTATTAGTTGGTGAAAATGCAAATGGTCTTTTTGTAGTTGGGGATGATGATCAAAGCATCTATTCTTTTAGAGGGGGCTCTCCTGAATATGTGAGAAAGTTTAAAGAGCATTTTGGAGACAAATCAAATATTCATTATTTGAGTAAATGCCATCGTTGTCCTCCTGCTATACTTAACGCTGCTGTTGCAGTTGTAAGAAAATTTAACCCAGATAGAGCTGCTAAACCCGATCTTTCTTCTGTAAAAGAATTGGACACTCTGATTCAATTTCTCGACTCGCCAACTCAAGAAAAAGAAGCCGAAAAAATTGCATCAAAATGTGCTCAAGTAAGTGCATCTCATGATGTACTCATTCTTGTCCCACAAATGACGTTTGCAAAACCAATAATTAGCGCATTGCGCAAAAAACGTATTGGATATGATTGCAAGTCCGTTGTTTCTAAAGGAGGATTGGATGTATTGGATAATTTAGGTGATTGGCTTGAAGACACTTCTTCAAGTTTTGCACTTCGTGAATTAATTGATTTTCTACTTCAATCTGATCAATATGGAATACCATCAAACCGGGCGCGTACTCCTGAGAAGATTGTATTAAGAGATAAAATGCTTTCTGAAATTAGTTTTTTATGGATATATGTAATAGAGAAAAAATGTTCCTTGTATGAAGCACTCAAAGTTAGAAAAGACAGTTCCGAAGTTCTTTCTAAATTATATGAAACTCTCCAAGAACTAATCGCAATGTATGAATCACAGCAAGGTAATTTTCTTGAGGCAATAGGTAGAATCATGAAACCTTGGGTAACTCCGAAAGCAATGTTTCAGGAGGTAGAAATATGGTTGAATGAAGTCAGAGGTCAAGGAGTGTCTGGAAAAGCAAATGTGAGGATAATGACAATGGGAATGGCAAAAGGACTTGAAGCTGATTATGTTTTCGTAATTGGAATGGACGAGTTAATATTTCCGAAAGCCAAAATTCCGCCTGAAGAAGTACAAGAAAAAAGTAGATTGGCTTATGTTTCAATGACAAGAGCAGAAATCGAACTTTGGCTTTGTCATGCTCGAACAAGAAGTGCTTCTATAACCTATCTCCCTGAGTCGTTTGCATTAAAAGAGTCTCCTTTTGTTAAAGCAATAAAAGCACAACCAAAAAAATTGATGAATCCGATTTATATTGAAAGTCAAGATGCTGAGAAGAAAAAGACAGCAGTTATTTAAGATTTCTCCGTTCGGTGAAGTTTCGAGCGCAAGCAAAAGCGAGAGGCAACATCACCGCAAACAGAAAGCAACAGGAATGAAATTGTCTGAACTGTGATTAAACTGATTAAATAATCTAATATTCAAATCACTTATGTATTTATTTTTTGACACCGAGACAACAGGACTACCAAACAATTGGAATGCACCTGTGTCTGATACAAGAAATTGGCCACGCATGGTACAATTAGCTGTTCTACTTTATGATATTGATGGTAGCTTAGTAGAAAACAAAAACTATATCATCAAACCTGAGGGCTACACAATTCCTTCAGATGTTTCCCGAATTCATGGCATTACAACAGACCGTGCCATTCGTGAAGGAATAGAACTAAATAATGTTTTATCAACATTCCAAACATTGGCAGTAAAAGCGACTTCGTTAATAGCACATAACATGGAGTTTGATGAGAAAATTCTTGGTTGTGAATTTTACCGAACTACTGGACGAGATCCATTGTTATCAAAACAAAAATTTTGTACAATGAAAAATCCAAATGTAATTAGTTACTGTGCAATTCCTCCTATTCGTTATGGGAATTACAAGTGGCCTAAATTATCTGAATTGCACTATAAGCTGTTTGGCTCTTATTTCGATGAAGCTCACAATGCTAGTGTTGATATTCAAGCGACAGCAAAATGCTTTTTTGAATTGAGAAAACGCAAAATCATTTGATTCCATTCATTCGGTGAAGTTATGAGTAAAAGCATCAGCGAGAGGCAACATCACCGCAAAGAGAAAGCAACAGGAATGAAATTGTCTGAACTGTGATTGAACTGATTAATGGATTAAGGTTGTCTGAACTGTGATTGAACTGATTAAAGTGATTAAGGTTGTCTGAACTATGATTGAACTGATTAAAGTGATTGCCCTGATTAAAAAATAATGAAATACAATCTGAGAAATCAAATGAATCATAAGAATCACAGTTCAGACAAGTTACGAGTGCATGCAAAAGCGGGAGGCAACATCACCGCAAACAGAAAGCAACAGGAATGAACAATCATAAATACTAAAACAAACCCATGAGCACCATCGCACAAGAACTCGCTGACCTTAAAGCAAGGATAGCGCAGGCAAATGTTCCGGCATCAACAAACAATAATTTCAGGATGCTCACATGGAACATCCGCAACCTGAACAAGGACAAAGAGGACAGAGCCATAACTTATATTGCCGAAGTGATGAAGAACTTCGACATCATCGCCATTCAGGAATGTAAGGACTCATTAGGCGGGCTGGAGAAACTGCAAAAGGAATTAGGAGTGAAATATAAGTTCCTGTTTTTCCGATGCATCGGGCAACGGAGAGCGGCTTGTGTTTTGTTATGACAGCACTAACGTTCAGTTCACCGGGCTTGCGGCAGAAATCGTGATGACACCCGGTGCAGGAAGAACAGGCGTGAAACCCGAACTGGAGTTTGACCGGACGCCATACATGGCATCGTTCCGGGTAAACGGATGCAACTTTATCATGGTCACCGTACACATTTATTATGGCAGCGGCTCTTCGGTGAAATACAGGAAACAGGAAATAGCCAACGTTGCAAAATGGCTGAAGAAATGTTCAACAGATACCGATGCATGGGATTCGGATTACATTGCCTGCGGTGATTTCAACATTGAAGACGTGAGAAGCGAACTGAAAAAGAAAGGAGCAAAAGAAGACCCGCTCGAAGGTTTGTTTGATGCGCTTCTATCGGGTGGAATTATTGTTCCCGATGACATACGCAACAGTCCCAGCAACCTTACTAAAACAAAACACTTCGACCAGATTGGGTTTCATAAGTACAAGGATTCAACCATCACCTTCCAGAAAGGCGGAGTGATTGATTTCATGGGCGCTGTTTACATCAACGACAAAAAACTAAAATACAAACTGACTGACCATTTGCCTATGTGGGCGGTTTTTTCTACTTCGAAAGATAAAAATCCAAAATACATTAATCCGTAAAATCCCGATAGTTGTCATCGGACATCAAAGAGAGGCAACATCACCACAAACAGAAAGCAATCCCGATAATAATCGGGATTTCGCTTCGCTCAACAATCATAAATAAAAAACAGTCATGAAAAAACTTCAACAGTTCATAGTAATACTTTTCCCCTGACGGCACGGAATCTGCAAAACATAAATGCGCCTTTCATTTGAAAGAAAATTAATCCTGCTTTTCCTCATCATCATAATAGGGATTATTGCCGCAGGCATCGCAACCTATAAGATTAATGAAGCCGTGCAAGACACTGATAAAATAGTGCAACATACGCGCGAAGTTCTTTTTGAATCGGAGCATATTGTTTCTTACTCACAGGATTTTATTTTAAGCAGCCGCGGATATGTTATTACCGGTGATTCTGTTTTTCTGCAATCATTCACGAAGGCAAGTAAAATTATTAATCAACACATCCGCGATGTTGAAGTTCTTATTCAGGATAGTCCGGCACAGCAGCAAAGATTAGATTCAATTAAAAAGTTGATTGATGAAAAAATTAATTTTTCAATTCTAACGATTCAGTTGCGAAAGAACGCAGGATTCAATGAAGCGCAACAACTGATAGCTTTCGGCAAGGGCAGGCAATTGATGGATGAAATCAGAAATTTAGTTGACAGGATTCAGGCAGACGAAAATCTATTGCTCAAGAACCGGCAGGAAGCTTATTTGAAAAGCAGCGCTGCTTTTAACCGTTCATTTTATGCACTCCTCAGCAGTATATTACTGTTGCTCATTATTGTATTTTATGCAATCAAATATAATGTTGGAGTCAGAATAAAAGCGGAAGAAGCATTATCGCTGTTAAATAAAGAACTGGAACAAAAAGTGGAAGAGCGGACGGCAGAACTATCTAAGGCAAATGAAGAACTGATAAGACAAGATGAATTGCTGAACGATACCGGTTCTCTGGCAAAAGTTGGCGGATGGGAAATAAACCTCAGCGACATGACTGTTCGCTGGACGAATGAAGTGTTCCGCATTCATGAACTTGAACCCGGAAGAATGCCTCCGGTAGAAGAAGCAATTAATTACTATGCTCCCGAAGCAAGACCGGTTATTGAGGAAGCCGTTGCTAACGCCATCGCCACCGGTGAGGGATGGAACCTTGAACTGCCTTTTATCACTGCCAAAGGAAACCATCTTTGGGTGCGGGCTATCGGCAAGGCGGAAATGAAAAACGGCAAAGCCGTTCGTGTGTATGGTGTCTTTCAGGATATAACCGTACGCAAGCTTGCAGAACAAAAAATCAACAAAGCCAATCGTCTTTATAATTTCATCAGTCATATCAACCAGATGATTGTACATGTTAAAGATGAACAAACTCTTTTCAAAGATACATGCAACACAGCCATAGATATAGGGAAATTCAGAATGGCATGGATAGGAATGGTGGATGTGGAAACAAAAAAGGTAATTCCTGTGATGCACGCAGGTGAAGAGCAAGGGTATCTTTCTAAAATTAAAATTATTTCTGCGGATAAAGCCCCATTGGAAAAAGGACCTGTGGGTACTGCTATACGCGAAAACAAAAATATCATCTGCAACAACATTGAGAACGACCCGCTGATGGCTCCCTGGAAAACCGAAGCGCTCAGTCATGGTTATCGTTCCTGTATTGCTTTACCGATAAAGAAATTCGGAAATAATATTGGTGCATTAATATTGTATGCTTCCGAGCCAAACTTTTTTGACAAGGGTGAAGTTGATTCGCTTGATGAAGTAACAGGAGATATTTCTTTCGCGCTTGAGAATTTTGAAAAGGAAGAACAACGGAAAAGAACAGAAGAAATTATTCATGAAAGGGAGCAATCGCTTTCTTCAATATATAATACGACTGCGGATATTATTTTCGTTTTGGAAGTAGAAAAAAGCGAACGCTACTTGTTCTCTTCTGTCAATAACGCATTTGAGAGGACTACCGGAATTCCTCACAATGCAATCATTGGAAAATATGTGAATGATATTATTCCTCAGCCATCGTTAAATCTTGTTTTGGAAAAATACAAAGAAGCTATTGAGGAGAAAAAAATTGTTCGTTGGGAGGAAACATCCGATTATCCGAACGGTCGCCTTACAGGAGAAGTAAGTGTATCACCCACCTTCGATAAAACGGGAAATTGCATTCGCCTTGTTGGAGCAGTTCATGATATTACAGAGCGGA
>DATDOJ010000215.1:0-2976 GCA_035293345.1 Bacteroidia bacterium | reverse complement strand
AGCGAAGAACAATTTTCTGCCGCCACTAATTCCGTTCAAGCCATTCTGCTCGATAATCCACAGCCGCTAAGCAAACTGCTGGGTACAATTCCTGATATCAAAGACGAACAGGCAATGCAGGTTGTTCAATGGATGCTGGACAACGAAAGGATTCGATACGCGTCAGGTGATGTGCTTGAAATTTCCCGCCACTGATTTTCTATGATGCTTGATGAATCGTTTTACATCCGCGAGGATGTAGTAAAAATCAGCAGAGAACTTTTGGGAAAAGTACTGGTCACTAACTTCCGGAACAAAATGACTGCGGGAGTTATTACTGAAACAGAAGCGTACCAAGGTGTTACTGATAAAGCATCTCACGCTTACAATCATAGAAGAACCCACAGAACTGAAATTATGTACAGTAAAGGCGGAACTGCTTATGTTTATCTCTGCTACGGAATTCATTCCTTGTTTAACGTGGTCACCAACAAAGAGAACATTCCTCACGCTGTTTTGGTGCGTGCTGTTTTTCCTGTGGGAGGAATTGATGTGATGCGGAAAAGAAGAAAAGCGAAGGTGGCTGATAAGAAGTTCACTTCCGGACCGGGAACGGTTTCGCAGGCATTGGGAATTCATTATTCAAACTCGGGGGAGAGTTTACTGGGAAATAAAATTTGGATTGAGGACAGAGGAATAAAAGTTCCATCTTCGCAGATTCAAATTTCAAAACGCATTGGAGTGGACTATGCAGGAAAAGATGCGTTTCTGCCTTATCGGTTTTTTATTGACTACAAATAGAACGCAGATTATTATGATGATAAAGATTAAATATGATTATCATAAAACATCATAATCATCATAACAAATCCGCGTTCCCTTTCAACTACTCATGTATCCAAAACTAACACTCAAACCCGGCAAAGAAAAATCTCTGCTCAACTTTCATCCGTGGATTTTTTCCGGAGCTATTGCTTCCATTAACAGGGAAATTGAAGAAGGTGAAGTTGTTGAAGTATTTTCTTCTGAGAAAAAATATCTCGCCACTGCTCACTTTCATGACGGCAGCATTGCTGCACGGATTATTTCTTTTGAGCAACGGGAAATCAACAGCGAATTCTGGAAAGAAAAAATCACCAAAGCATTTTCTATCAGGCAGCACCTTGGATTCGCTGATGATAAAAACACAAACGGCTTCCGTCTTGTAAATGCAGAAGGTGATGGAATGCCGGGATTAATCGTTGATGTGTACAACCGCACAGCCGTCATACAGGCGCATACAATTTCAATGCACACCAATGCACAGATGTTTGCTGAAATTATTAGTGAACTTTTCGGCAACGGCTTTTCCGTTTACGACAAAAGCGCTGAAGTGTTGAAAAGAAAAAATGAACCGTCAGTTGACGGACAAAACAAATACCTGCTCGGGGAAAAAGGAAATCAAATCATCAGCGAGAACGGGTTGAAGTTTTTCGTTGACTGGGAGCAGGGACAAAAGACCGGCTTCTTCCTTGACCAACGCGACAACAGAAATTTGCTGATGCAATATGCAAAGAACAAAAAAGTGCTGAACGCTTTTGCTTACTCGGGAGGATTTTCTGTTTATGCGCTTCAAGGAAATGCTGCGCTTGTCCACTCTGTTGACAGTTCGCGCACTGCTGCCGATTGGGCTGAAAGAAATATTGAATTAAACTTTCCCAACGAAACCCGTCACCAATTTTTTACTGAAGATGTTTTTGACTTTCTGAAAAAGACAGAGGAGAAATATGAAGTGATGGTACTCGACCCTCCCGCATTTGCCAAACACCAAAGCGCGGTGAAGAATGCCGCCATCGCTTACCGCAACATGAATGCAGAAGCGATGAAACGCATTGCCGCGCAGGGAATTCTTTTCACATTCTCCTGCTCGCAGCACATTGATAAAATGCTTTTTCAGAAAATAATTTTCTCCGCTGCCGCCATGACAAAAAGAAATGTGCATGTGCTGCACCAACTCCATCAACCGGCTGACCATGCCTTCAGCATTTATCATCCTGAAGGAGAATACCTGAAGGGTTTGGTTTTGTTTGTAGAATAACTACACTTCAAGCTTCAGCCCGTCATAAGCGCAGCGGATGAAGAGAGGAAGTTCTTTGTTGATTTCCGCGTGCATGCCGAGTTGGTGACTGATGTGGGTGAGAAAAGCGCGCTTGGGTTTCAGTTCGCGCAAAAGTTTTACTGCTTCATCAAGATTAAAATGTGAGACGTGCGTTTCTCTGCGCAGCGCATTAAGAACAATTACTTTGGAGCCGCGGATTTTGTCCATCTCTTTATCAGGAATTTTATTGGCATCGGTGATGTAGGTGAAATCGCCAACTCGAAAGCCGAGCACGGGAAGATTCATGTGCCAGACGGAGATGGGAATAAACTTAGTTCCCCGAATGGTAAACGGCTCGGTGGTAATTAAATGAAAAGTAACTTTGGGAATGCCGGGATAATCGGCTCCTGAAAAGATATAAGTGTAGTCCTGCATGATTGCGCGCTGTACATTGGTGGTGGCAAAAAGATTTGCCGGCTCATCACTGACATAGTTGAATGCGCGTACATCATCGAGCCCGGCTGTGTGGTCTTTGTGTTCGTGAGTGAAGACGAGGGCATCGAGTTTTTTTACATTCTCTTTTAACATTTGCTGCCGGAAGTCGGGACCGCAGTCAATGACAAAAACGTTTCCGGCTTCTTCGAGCATGATGGAGGTGCGGAGGCGTTTGTCATTCGCATCGGGCGAAGCGCACACCTCGCACGGGCAGGCGATGACGGGAACGCCCTGCGAAGTGCCTGTGCCGAGAAAAGTTATTTTCAAATGTCGAGTTCCAATTGTTTTATACTTAACGAAATCAGGTTTAAGGAAAATATGTTGGAAAGAGTTGAAACTTTTCTGTCATGAGATTTTCGAGTTCATGCCTGTATTGCTCTATGTTTCTTAACACCTCCATTATTTTTTCTCTGAACACTGAAAAC
>DATDOJ010000214.1:0-7558 GCA_035293345.1 Bacteroidia bacterium | reverse complement strand
AGAGAAAAAATAATGGAGGTGTTAAGAAACATAGAGCAATACAGGCATGAACTCGAAAATCTCATGACAGAAAAGTTTCAACTCTTTCCAACATATTTTCCTTAAACCTGATTTCGTTAAGTATAACATGAAAACTGATGTCTTCAATTGCATTGGAGGCACCGCTCTGGTGACGGAAGACAACATTTTCAAATCTAAGTTCATTTACCAATCCTACTTCTTCGGGATTCAGCGGACGCGGCTCATGAGGTGTTTTTAAAATGTCATCGAAATTTTTCAGTGATACTTCCGCTTCGCGGTAAATATTTATGACAGTTCCCAGTTCCTGCAGCGGACCAAAGATGAAAAACGAATAGATGAACAGCGAAAAGAATTCTCCGAAGGTGATGTCGTGCCTGAACACAAGATAGAGCATGAAAAACAGTAAAACATTTCGCAAAAGATTAACACATGTTCCCTGGATGAAACTGAGCGAACGGATGTAGCGTACTTTTTTCAGTTCAAGCTTCAGGATTTTTTTTGTGGTATTGTTAAGTCGTGTGATTTCCTGCTGCGATAATCCCAAACTTTTCACAAGCTCAATGTTGCGAAGCGATTCGGTGGTGCTTCCTGCAAGGGCAGTTGTTTCTTTTACAATTACTTTCTGCACCCTTTTTATTTTTTTGCTCAGCACCAAACTCAAAGTTGCCAACAGCGGAATCACTGAAAAATAAACGGGGGCAATCACCCAGTAAACATTGATGGCATAGATGGTTACAAAAACAATTCCGACAACAGTTGTGAAAAGGATATTTACAAAAGCGTTAATGACACGCTCCGTGTCCGTTCTCACTTTCTGGAGTTTGCCGAGTGTTTCACCGCTGCGCTGGTCTTCGAACACCTGGTAAGGAAGCTGGAGGGAGTGCTTTAACCCGTCAGAATAAATCTGCGCGCCTAATCTCTGGGTAATGACATTCACATAATAATCCTGGAAATTTTTAGCCACGCGGGAAATGAAAGCAACACCCATGGCGGCAAGCAGAAGCAATCCTGCTCCGCGCATGAAATCGTTCACTGAATAATCGCCCGGATGTGTGGCGTACTTATCAATGACAATTCTGAATATCCACGGGTCGAGAAGAGAAAACACCTGGTTGACTGAGGCAAGAAACAACGTGAGAAACACGAGCTTCCGGTATTGCTTCAGATAATTAAGAAGAAGTTTCATTAAATAATCAGTAAAGATATTGAGCTTTGTCTGTGAAAAAATCAGGAGTAACCAGGGAACAAAGGTAGGTCAGTTCGCTTACGTTTGCTTTCGATCATTAAACGAAACAATCACCATGACAAAAAAAATTATTTTCAGCGCAGCATGCACGCTGCTTGCAGTTTCCGCATTGGCGCAGCACACCATCGTTCTGAAATCAGGAGAAAAAATTAACGGTGTAATTGCATCCATGAAGGATGGGTATATCAATTACACATCTAAAAACCAACCGAAGGAAATAAAAATAACTGAAGTCAGCGCAGTATATTTCGACCTGCAGGCAGTGCCGGTTTCTCCAGCAACCGAAATCAAATCTTCCGTGGCGCCAAAAGAATCGGGAGAAAAAACCGTGAGCTACCAGATGTACACCATCCGCTACAAAGTGGCAGACCGCACCATCATCAAGCCGCCCAAGATTGATAATCTCACAGAGCAGAAAGGAACTGTGGTGGTCAACATCACGGTTGACAAATACGGACATGTTGTCAAGGCAGTGCCGGGTGCTGAGGGAAGCACAACAAAAAGCGATTACCTCTACACCAAAGCCAGGCAGGCAGCCGAGAGCGCGCAATTCGATTCGGCTCCCACTTCCCCACTCGAAGCCAAAGGATATATGATAATCCGGTTTTAATTTTCTTTGCCGGACACTGAGCAGATGTTGTATTTTGCATCTGCTTAAAATTGATTTTGTATTCAGGTGTCCAAAAAAATTCTTTACATCTCCTATGACGGCATGACTGACCCGCTCGGGCAGTCGCAGGTGATTCCTTATTTAGCCGGGCTTTCAAAAAAGGAATATACTTTTCATCTTATTTCATGCGAGAAGAAAAACAAATTTCTTGCTCAAGGCGACTCCATAGAAAAACTACTTGATGAAAATAATATTGTGTGGCATCCGTTTAGTTACACAAAATCTCCCCCGGTGCTTTCCACGCTTTGGGATATTTTCAGGATGAGACGAAAAGCATTCGAACTTCACCGGAAAGAAAATTTTTCAATTGTTCATTGCAGGAGTTACATCGCTGCGTTGATTGGTCTTGCAATGAAAAGAAAGTTGGGAGTGAAATTTATTTTCGACATGCGCGGATTCTGGGCTGATGAACGGGTCGAAGGCGGATTATGGAATCTGAATAATCCTGTTTACAAACTGGTGTTTAATTTTTTCAAGCGGAAGGAAAAAGAATTTTTCAATAAGGCGGATTACATTATCAGTTTAACACACGCTGGAGAAAAAGAAATTCATAGTTGGAAAAATCTTAAGCAGTCCGTTCCCATCGAGGTGATTCCCTGCTGTGCCGACTTTGAACTTTTTTCTCCTGTATCAATCAACCAAAAGTTATTGCAGGAATTAAAAAGTAAATTCTCGATTAACGAAAATGATTTTGTTCTCTCTTATCTCGGGAGCGTCAGCACGTGGTACCGACTCGATGAAATGTTTCGCTTTTTCAAATTCATCCAAAAGAAAAAAGAAAGCGTGAAATTTGTTTTCATCACCAGTGATTCGCACAAACCGATTTTAAATGCGGCTGAACGAATCGGTGTTGACAAAAGCAATCTCATCATAACTGCTTCTGCAAGAAAAGATGTGCCGACACATCTTGCACTTTCACATCTCTCCGTCTTCTTTTACAAAGATGGTTTCTCGCGATGCGCTGTCTCACCAACCAAGCAGGCAGAAGTCATGGGCATGGGCATTCCACATATTTGCAACATCGGAGTTGGCGATGTGGACATGATAGTTAAAGAATCAGGAGCCGGATATGCCGTGACAAACTTTGATGATGCGGAATTTGAAAAAGCGTTTACATTTATCACCAATATGAAAGTAACTAAAGAAGAAATCAGAAGTTCTGCGATTAAATTTTATTCACTTGAAAAAGGCGTGGAGAAATATTCGGCTGTCTACGAAAAAGTTCTTCGCTAAGTATTCAGTACCCCTTCACGGACTCAGGTCGAACTTTTTTCAAGAAGATTTGATACGCTTATGGTCTTTAAAGCCATTTTTGGAAAGAGTCCGGCAAAGAGCTTTTTGATTTTAAGTTCGCAAGGATATGTAACCTGTTACAACATTGTATAGGAAAGTTCAAAACCTTATGCAACGAGAAATGAATTCGTTCAATGCAATACGTTCACTGAAGTTGATAAAATAATTCCGTCAAAGGCGGATTACTTTTTGGAAAAATATTTCAGATGAAAAGAACAGCTGAATGCGCAGAATTTATTGCTTCACAATTTTCCTAACTATTCGGTCCCCGTCCATCACAACATCAAGCAGGTAAACTCCTCGCGAAAAATTGCGGAGGTCTAACGTTTTTGTGTAAGCGCTTGAAAGATTATTTTCCTTTTTGCTGAAAATGATTTCACCTAAAATATTTTTTATTGTAAACGTTGTCTGGTTTATATTTTGTTTTTCAATAGTGATAGAAAGAATATCAGTGAATGGATTCGGATAAACAGATGCAGATAAAATCGGGACTGTAATTTCATTCACTTCAAGCACCTGGCACAGCCCTGTTGTTTGCACAGGAACGCTGCTGTTGGTATTGTTTCCGTTTCCAAGCTGTCCATAGAAGTTTTCTCCGCAACCCCAAAGAGTTCCGTTATTCTTCAGGGCAAGAGTATGCCTGTTTCCTGCTGCAATAGCTGTGACTCCTGTGAGAGAATTCATTTGCACGGGAACATTGCTGTCGGTGGTGGTTCCATTTCCAAGCTGCCCGGTGAAATTTTCTCCCCAGGTCCAAACCGTGCCGTCCTGCTTCAGGGCAATGGAATGATAATTTCCATCAGCAATGGCGAGCACACCTGAAAGCCCGCTCACCTGAACGGGAACATTGCTGCTCGTTGTGGTTCCGTTTCCAAGCTGACCATTTCCATTGTATCCGCAAGCCCATACGGTGCTGTCATTTTTCAGGAAAAGTGAAAAGTCAAATCCTCCTGAAATAGCAGTGATTCCTGTAAGAGAATTTATAAGCAAGGGTATAGTGCTGCCGGTGTTGTTGCCATTTCCAAATTGACCCTGTCCATTTCCTCCCCAAGCCCAAACGGTGCCGTCTTGCATCAGCGCAAGGGAATAATGAAATCCTCCTGATACTGCAATCGCTCCTGAAAGCCCGCTCACTTGTATAGGAACATTGCTGTTGACAGTGGTTCCATTTCCAAGTTCACCGGAGACGTTACTTCCCCAAACCCAAACCGTGCTGTCATTCTTCAGGGCAAGGGAATGATATCTGCCAGCAGCAATGGCAATCGCCCCTGAAAGTAAACTGACCTGAACGGGAACATGGCTGTCAATAGTGGTTCCATTTCCAAGCATACCTAAGGAATTGCGTCCCCAAGCCCAGACCATGCCGTCACTTTTCAGGGCAATGGCATGTTGCTCACCCCCGGCAATTGCAATCACACCTGAAAGCGCACTCACCTGCACGGGAGCATTGCTGTTGGTGGTGGTGCCATTTCCAAGTTGTCCATAGGCATTCAATCCCCAAGCCCTTGCGGTGTTGTCGCTGCAAACAGCAAGTGAATGAGCCGAGCTTGCGGCTATGGTTTGTGAAAAACAGTTGGCAGTGGGCAGTAAGCAAAAAGCAATAGGCAAAAGGCAAAAGGCAATAATCCTATTCTTAACACGGATAACTTTTTTGTAAAGTACTTTCATGGTTAAATGATTTAATGTTTATTGTTAGTTAAATGAGCTTAATTCGAATGAATTACCATCCGCCAGTTGGCGGACCCATCTTGTAACCTCAAAAGGCGCATTATATTTTTCCATAAGGCATCTCCAGAACTCTGGAGGAGCATTATATTTTTCCATAACCCATGTCCAGAACTCTGGAGGAGCATTATGTTTTTCCATAACCCGTCTCCAGAACTCTGGAGGAACATTATATTTTTCCATAACCCGTCTCCAGAACTCTGGAGGAGCATTATATTTTTCCATAACCCATGTCCAGAACTCTGGAGGGGCATTATGTTTTTCCATAACCCATCTCCAGAACTCTGGAGGAGCATTATGTTTTTCCATAACCTATCTCCAGAACTCTGGAGGCACATTGTCTTTTTCTGCAAGCCGTTTCCAGAACTCTGGGAGTGCATTTCCTTTTTTAAATTTTGAAATTGATTTTATTTTCCCTCCAACGCCTCAATACGCAGCACTAACTCTGCAAGCAGTTTCCTGAGCTGCTCATTTTCCGACCTCTGACTTCCGACATCTTATTTCACCAGCACCATCTCTTTGGTATCAACAGTTACTCCGTCAACAATGAGCGAGTACGAATAAATACCGGGAGCAAGTGCGCCTGCTTCAAGGGAGAGTTGTGTTTCTTTACACGAAACCGGAATGGCACGAACTATTTTTCCTGTGACTTCCGTGATGATGATGGTTGCCGAAAGACATTCTTTAGGAACGCGGAACGGAATGATGGTTGAATTATCGAACGGGTTGGGAAGATTCTGACCGAGCATGGCAACGGAAGATTCCTCGGCTGTTGAAATTCTTACCATGCCGTCTGTGGTTGACGATTGACCGCTGACCATTGACGATTGAAGCGAAGCAACTTGCGTTTTTAATTCTTCAATTTCTGCCTTCTGATTTATGTCTTCTGCTTTCAACGCTTCGAGCTTTTCATCTTTCGCTTCATTTAGTTTTGAGAGTTCCTGCACTGCTTTTACCAGCGGCACTACAAAGTCGGAATAACGAAGCGAATAAAGTTCATCGGGATTAGCCGGCTTTTGTACTCCGCTGAAATCATAACCCGTTTCTGCTGCTGCCTTCTCCACATCCTGTGCAAGGAAGCCCGTCATCTTAATTTTTTCAATATCGTATTTGCCCTCCCAATCAGCTTCGTCTTTTTTCTTGTTGGTATATACCATTTCATTTGCGCGATGTATGTTTAAGTTGTAAGTAACCGGTCGTAATTTGCTTATGAAGGCAAGACCTGGCACATCTTCCTTTATATTGTCTTTTATACGCTTATCGCTATAAGTGCTCCACCCAACCTGACCGGCAATAGAACTTACACTGGTATTGCCGATTTCTATACGGTTATGTGCCTCAACAATTCCACCTGCACCATATCCAATGTAGGTGCAATTATTGAAAGCGCTCATATTATCAGTACCAGTGAAGGTTCCCAAAGCAGAGTTTAAAACTCCCGTGGTGTTGAGAAAAAGCGCATAATTTCCGATGGCGGTATTACGGTATCCATTGGTGTTGTTTGACAGCGCCAGTCTTCCGATGGCGGTATTCTCGTATCCGTTGGCGTTATCAACAAGCGCAGCATATCCTATAGCGGTGTTGTAATCTCCAAAATTAGAAGAAAGCGCACCCCTTCCGGTGGCGGTATTGTAGCTTCCTGTGGTATTGGAATAAAGCGCACCCCTTCCGGTGGCGGTATTATTACTACCTGTGGTGTTGGAATAAAGCGTCTGATATCCGTTGGCGGTATTATCGTCTCCTAAATTATTATAAAGTGCCTGTACTCCACTGGCGGTATTATTGTCTCCATTGATGTTGTTAAAAAGCGCCTGATATCCGTTGGCGATATTGTTGTTTCCTGTGGTGTTGGAATAAAGAGCATTCCTTCCATTAGCGTTATTGTAATCTCCTCCGGTGTTGGAATTAAGCGCCTGATATCCGTTTGCGGTATTAGAGTGTCCATTGGAGTTTAAATAAAGCGCTCTCCTGCCGTTGGCGGTATTATAGTTTCCTGTGGTGTTGGAAAAAAGCGCAGTATATCCGTTGGCGGTATTTTCGCTTCCTGTGGTGTTGGAATAAAGCGCCTGATATCCGCTGGCGGTATTTTCTATTCCTGTGGAGTTAGAATAAAGCGCCTGATATCCGCTGGCGGCATTTCTGGTTCCTGTCGTATTGTTCCGTAATGTCTGATATCCAAGAGCTGTATTCAAATTGCCGGTATTTTCAGAAGCATTAACAGAGCCCCCCCTTAATGCCTCATACCCAACTGCTACATTATTATTGATATAGCCTGGTGTAGGATTGTTATTGGTATAACGCATGGCATTATAACCAACTGCAGTTGCATTGCTTCCGGCTACGTTGGAAAGAAGCGCCTGAAATCCGATAGCGGTATTGCTGCTTCCAATTGTGTTTGAATAAAGAGCAGACACTCCGTTGGCGGTATTCTCGTTTCCTGTGGTGTTGGAGTAAAGTGCATTTCGTCCGTTGGCAGTATTGCTGCCTCCGGTGGTGTTGGAATAAAGCGAATGCATTCCGTTGGCGGTATTCAAATTTCCTGAGGTGTTGAAATAAAGCGCTTGATATCCGTTGGCGACATTGGCGCCTCCGCTGGTGTTGGA
>DATDOJ010000213.1:0-9558 GCA_035293345.1 Bacteroidia bacterium | reverse complement strand
TGGGGGTGGGCTTACAAAATTTTATTCTCCTTTAGTCCGCAACATTGCCAAACAGGAAGGAATTTCATTTGAAGAGCTCGAAAAAATTTCCGGCAGCGGAATGAACGGGAGAGTTACAAAGCAGGATGTTTTGAATTATGTGGAAGTGGGTAAAATTAGTCAGGAGTCAGTAGTTCGGAGTGCGGAGACAAAAAAAACTCCCGACTTGAAAACTGTCTCCGAACTCCGAACTCCATCCTCCGAACTTACCGAGATAATTGAAATGGACCGAATGCGCAAACTCATTGCCGACCACATGGTAATGAGCAAGCACATTTCACCGCACGTTACGTCTTATGTTGAAGCGGATGTTACAAATCTTGTGAAGTGGAGAAATAAAATAAAAAATGATTTTGAAAAACGCGAAGGAGAAAAAATAACATTTACACCTGTTTTCATCTGGGCAATTGTGAAATCCATCAAGGATTTCCCGATGATAAACGTTTCGGTTGACGGAACAAAAATAATAAAGCGGAAAAACATAAACATTGGAATGGCTACAGCGCTTCCTTCAGGAAATTTAATAGTTCCTGTAATTAGAAATGCTGACTACCTCACACTTCTAGGACTTACAAAAGCTGTAAATGATTTGGCAGCACGGGCACGTAATAACAAACTTCTTCCCGATGAAATTCAGGGGGGAACATATACTGTTACAAATGTAGGTTCATTTGGTAACGTGATGGGAACTCCCATCATTTCTCAGCCACAAGTTGCCATCATGGCAACAGGAGCAATAAGAAAAAAACCCGCTGTTATTGAAACTCCTGAAGGCGATGCAATCGGAATTCGAAGCATGATGTTTCTTTCCCACGCTTATGACCATCGCATCGTAGATGGCGCGCTCGGTGGAAGTTTCGTCAGGCGCGTTGCTGATTATCTTGAACAATTTGATGTAAACACTACTCTCTGATGAAAAAAATTTCGCTCATACTTTTTTCCCTTTCGTTTTCTGCTGTTGCGTTTACGCAAGAAAAATACGATATGAACGAATACAAGAAAAAATTTTCAGAAGCTGAAAAATTTATGGCGGAAGAAAATTACAAAATGGCACTTCCCTTGTATACAACACTTCATCTTGCAAAGCCGGACAATGCCAACATTTGCTACAAAGCAGGTCAGTGCTTTCTGCGGATTCCCGAAGAACGAATACATGCTATCGAGTTTCTTGAAAAAGCAATACTCAACATTTCACCGAAAGCAAAAGAAAATTCAGTGAAGGAGGTTGCTGCTCCCATTTATGCTTACAAAGTCCTTGCTGATGCCTATCACCTTAACGGAAAATATGATTTGGCAATTGTTACATACGACAAGTTTGAATCGTTTATTGCTGATGACGATGGGGCAACAAAAAAAATGATTGAACGTGAAGTCGCTGCGTGTAAAGCTGCGAACGAATTGACCGCAATGCCTGTAAACATTGAAATAAAAAATCTCGGAGCAAACATAAACACTCAGAATCCCGAATATTCTGCCGTTATTTCCGCGGATGAGTATAATCTGATTTTTACTTCCAGAAGAAAAGAAACAACCGGGGGGAAAATGGACCCGGAAGACAGAAAATACTTTGAAGACATTTACATCTCCACAAAAACCGACAGCGGGTGGGCGGTGGCAAAAAACATTGGCGCACCAATTAACACGGTTGGACATGAAGCCACAGTCAGTACGTCCGTTGACGGTGCTACGGTTTTCATTTACCGTGGTGACGGGGGTGACGGAAACATTTACTCCACTTCACTTAACGGAGAAGAGTGGTCAATTCCCGAAAAACTTTCTGCCTATGTAAATTCCTCAGAATGGGAATCGCACGCCAGCATGAGCGCTGACGGAAACAAGCTCTATTTCACCAGTGCACGCAAAGGGGGGCTTGGCGGGAAAGATATTTATATGAGCATACGTTTGCCGAACGGGCAATGGGGTGCAGCCATGAGTCTCGGCAATACCATTAATACTGATTTTGAGGAGGACGCTCCTTTCATTCATCCTGACGGAAAAACGCTATACTTCAGTTCGCAAGGTCACAAAACAATGGGGGGGTTTGATATTTTCATGAGCCAGTATGACGCGGAAACAAATCAATGGAGCGAACCGAGAAACATCGGTTATCCTGTGAATACTGTTGACGATGATGTTTTTTTCGTTATGTCTCCTGACGGAAAGCGCGCTTATTATTCTTCAGTGAAACCCGAAGGATTCGGTGATCAGGATATTTATCAAATAACTTTCCCCGATAAAAAACAAGTGGCGCTTGCACTCGTGAGCGGGGTCGTTCTTGACCCTTACGGAAAAGTTCCGGCTGATGTAGTGATTACAGTAACCGATAACGTGACCGGAGATGTGGTTGGAACTTATCTTCCCAACAGCAAAACAGGACGATATGTTTTCATTCTTCCCCCCGGAAAAAATTACAACATTTCATATGAGGCCGAAGGATATTTATTTCACTCTGAAAACATTGACATAACCGATAATCAGAATTATTACGAAATGGAAAAGGCGGTTGAACTTGCCGAACTTACTGTTGGTTCAAAAGTGGTGCTCAACAATATTTTCTTTGATTTTGATAAGGCAACTCTTCGTCCTGAATCAGCTGTAGAACTTGATAAAATCAAAAAACTGCTGTTAAAAAATCCTGAATTGGTAATTGAAATTTCCGGGCACACGGATTATAAGGGTAATGACGCGTATAACATGAAACTGTCTCAGGACAGGGCGCAATCCGTTGTTTCTTATTTATGCAACAAGGGGGGTATTGAATGCGCACGCACCAATGCAAAAGGATATGGCGAAACAGTACCGCTCGCTCCTAACCAGAATTCTGACGGTTCAGACAACAAGCCTAATATGCAATTGAACCGAAGAGTTGAAATGAAAATCCTCCAAAACAAAAAATAAAAAATTATCTTTGCCTTCCCTTTTTTAAATTATTAATGCCCTGGTGGTGAAATTGGTAGACACGTACGTTTGAGGGGCGTATGGCGAAAGCTGTGCTGGTTCGAGTCCAGTCCAGGGCACAAGGCAATTTGCAGTTTGGGATTTAAGAATTATGATTTAGAATGAAATGCCCGGGTGGTGAAATTGGTAGACACGTACGTTTGAGGGGCGTATGGCGAAAGCTGTGCTGGTTCGAGTCCAGTCCAGGGCACTTTTAAATTGTTAATGCGCGAGTGGCGAAACTGGCAGACGCGCAGGTCTCAGAAGCCTGTGGGGTTACACTCGTGGAGGTTCGAGTCCTCTCTCGCGCACTTTTTATTTCCCTTATCTCTGCTTCTTTTATTATCGCACCCCGGCATTCACAAGATTGTAAAAAAACTGATTTGTTTTTTGGTCCAAAGTACTCCCGCCCACAAGGATAGTTTTTGTCGTTGATATTCTGCGATTCGTCTAAATGTGAGAAACTTCGGGCGGGGAAATGTTGTCAGCATAGCAGGAAGTGCATAAATTTGTAACCAGTACTCGGGGGAGTAATTTTATTTACTGTTTAACAATTAATAGATAAAGATGGAAAAACTTTTCAAGTCGGTATTTATTGTCATCGCTATATTTTTTGTAGCGCTTGTTCTGATTTCAGCAAATGTTTTCGGCAACACAACTGCATTGGTTAAGATTGAACAAACAACAGGCAACACGGCTAAAGCAAAAATAAGCACGCACTCAAATTACTCAGCCCTTGGGACAGATAAAGCAGGAGCGCCAAACAATAAGTACACGTTCTTAAACATTAACAACACGTATTCAATAAAACAGTACACGTACCGAACAAAACAGTACACGTACTGAAGAAAATAGTACACGTACTGAAGAAAATAGTACACGTACTGAACAAAATAGTACACGTACTAAATTTAATATAAACCCTTAAAAACAACTAAAAATGGCAATTCGAGGACCGTTTCCAAACAAAAACGCAGATTTCAACGATTATGTGGATACCACACTGCCTTACCTGAACACCCACAAGGCACGGCTTGGCGTAACGGATGCTCACCTCAATGTGCTTAACCCGCTTTACAACAACGGGGGGGTGGCTCAAAACCTGCTCGGATGGAGTCAACTTTGGCCGCTCCATATAAATGACGACACCAACACCAAAACCATTAACACGCTGGTGGCAACAAGACGCGCGCAAATTGAAGCCCGCATGCGCCTTATTTATGACGACATTCCAAATACGAATCTCACAGCAGGCGACCGCATAACGCTACGACTGCCTGCACGCGATACCACGCCCACCGACATTAATCCGGCCGCCTATTCGCCCGTGCTAACCATGGATAAAATTGTGGGACACACGCATATTTTGCGAATTGCCGACCCCACCAATCCCGAAACACAGGCAATGCCCGAAGGCAACAATGTGAAGATTGAGAATTTTGTGGGCGCGAAAGGGCTAAGCGGGGGGGCGCTTGTGTTTGGCAACGAACAAACAACAGGCAAGTTCCTCATCACCTTTGCTTACACTGAAGACGATGCAGGAAAAACCGCCTACTACCGTCCGCGTTATTACACCAAACGCGGCAATGGCGAGTGGGGGGCAATTTTTTCGGCTGTCATTGCGTGATGTAACAGAAAGGCAACAGGATAAAAAAAAGGTTTAAAACTTTTGAATTTCGGGTGCAACTATTCGGTTTTTAGCAGTGTCTTTATAAAAGATGAGCGAACAACAACACAACCTGCCTGACCGGCAGGCAGGTCCGGCAAGAAGCATCCACATGATTGTTTTTTACATAACTTTGCTTGCAGCATTTGTTTTCTTTGCTGTTGTATTGTTTTAAAACGAAAGTTTAATTGACATGAAGAACAGGCGGGCTAAACCAATTCTTGTTTTGATGATTGCGGTGCTCACCGCCAGCCCCGCCTTTTCGCAATGCGCAGGGGGAAGCAACCAGGGAGCAATTGTGCCCACTGCCGTTTGGCAAACAGTGGTGGTAACAACCGGAGCAGGAATTGGGCGCTATCTAACCTTTGCCGCCACTGCCGGAACCACCTATGAGTTTTCGTATTGCCCGGCTAATGGCGGAAGCGCCATTTTCGATACCCAGATTACCATTCTTGATAACTTCAATGTTTGGGTTGGCGCTCCCGGATACAACGATGATTTTTGCGGAGTGCAATCCTTTGTTTCGTGGCCCGCCACGGGCACTGCCACTTTTCGGGTGCTTACCAACCTATTTGTTTGTGCCGATAACCCCTCCAATGCCACACTGGCTTATCGCTTAGTGGTGCCACCGCCACCCATGTGTTACACTGACGTGGTAATTGGATACCTTCCCGATGCAGTTGGGGGAACTTCACTTGCTTTGCTAGATGACGAGTGGTCGGGTGTGATTGGCATGCCGTTCAACTTTTGCTTTGACGGAAACAGCTACAACCAACTCCTCATTGGTTCCAATAACCTTGTCACCTTCGATCTTTCGTTGGCCGGAGGATTTTGCCCATGGCAAATTAGCTTTGCCATTCCCTCAACTTCCGACCCGATGAACAGCATAATGGCACCCTGGGAAGATATTTTACCTCCCAATGGTGGAACAATAAGTTACCAGACCTTGGGCGTGGCTCCCAACCGGAGGTTTATTGTTAATTGGTTTCAGGTTCCTATGTTTTCGTGCGTTGGGCAGATATATACCAGCCAGCTCAAGTTGTTTGAAACCACCAACTGCATAGAGATGCACCTTGGCGATAAACCCGTTTGCCCAACATGGAATGACGGACGGGCTATTCAGGGTGTTCACAACATTAGCGGGACGCAAGCGTATGCCGTGCCGGGAAGAAATTCACCAACGCAGTGGGTTGTTGTTAATGATGGCAGGCAGATTTATCCACTCTGCATCCCTTGCAATGCAGGCGGACCTTGCTTATCGCCATTACCCATTGAACTTCTTTCGTTTGATTGCCTTACCAAAACAAGCGGCATCCAGTTGAAATGGTCAACAGCAACCGAAATCAACAACGATTATTTTAAGATTGAACGAACAATGGATGGAATTATTTTCGAGACCATAGGAATTGTGGATGGCGCAGGCAATTCAAATCAAGTTCGCAACTATTCGTTCACCGATAACAACCCCGATAAAGGCGCAAATAATTATCGCCTCACCCAGGTTGACTTTGACGGAAGGAGCGAAACATTCAACCCTATTGCGTGCGAGTTTAAGTCGGGCGGACCTTCGGTGGTGAGTGTTTACACTGTTTCGGGGCAGTTCATTAAGTCGTTCACTTCTTCCGATTTCCGCACCGATATCAACGCGCTTTCGCTAGCTGATGGAATGTACCTTATTGAAATAGTAAGTGGAAATGAACAAACCTACCTCAAGCATTTCCGCTCCAACGGATATTTTTCCTATGGGGAATAAAAAAGGTTACTTTTGCGCCTCAATAAAAATGAAAAGGAACTTTTTAATCATATTGCTATTCATCATTGTTTTCGACATCGTTGCTGAAGCGCAGCGAGGGAGAAAAAACTTTTCAGGCAACCGGAGAAACCGATACCGTTATGAATATGTTTTTGGATTTGGTGTTACTAATTTTCTTGGCGACCTGGGAGGATTAAACAAAATTGGCACGGACTACAGCCCCGTTGACCTTGAGTTTACGCTAACCCGCCCGGCAGCAATGTTTGGGTGGCGCTACCGACTCGGAGAGTTTTACGCAGTTAGAGGAACGTTCGCCTGGGGAATAGCGCGGGGAGACGACAAACTGACCAAAGAGTTTTTCCGAAACAACCGTAACCTTAGTTTTAAATCAAATCTTTTTGAACTTTCAGCGCAGTTTGAAGGTTTCATCATGAAATCTCAGGGGGGACATCGGTATAAAATCAAAGGAGCGAAGGGATTTAAAGCCAAAGACATTCAGGGCTACGGATTTGTTGGTATAGGAGCCGTTCTCTTTAATCCAAAAGCAAAATACTTAAACGGAAGATACTACCCGCTTCAACCACTCGGCACAGAAGGGCAGGGACTAGTTTCCGGAACAAAAAAATATTCACGAGTGACAGTCGCAATTCCGGTTGGAATAGGCGGGAAATATGCTATTGACAGATATTGGAGTATAGGATTTGAAACCGGATGGAGGAAAACATTTACAGACTATATGGACGATGTAAGCACAACCTACCACACTCAAACCCTGATTGCAAACGGAGCAACTCCACAGGCAATTTATTTTGCCGACCCAACTCAGGGACAGGGATTGGGTCCGTCACCTTCCTCGGTTGCCGAAGGAGAACAACGAGGTGACCCGAAACAAAATGATTCATACCTGTTTTTCAATATCACGGCCGCATATAAAGTAATCTACAAAAAGCGGACACGTTCTAAATTCTAATCCACGATTTATGATTATTAAGGAACCTCAAACAAAAGAAGAGTTTGAGCAGTATTATCATTTGCGCTGGGAAATGCTCAGAAAACCTTGGGGCTTTCCGAAAGGCAGCGAAAAAACAGATGATGAAGACAAGTGTATCCATGCAATAATCCTTGATGAAAAAACTGCTGTCACAGCAGTTTGCAGGCTGCAGTTCAATTCAGACGAAGAAGCTCAGATTCGTTTTATGGCAGTAAAGGAAAACATGCAGGGAAAAGGATTGGGGAAAAAAATCATTTCTTTCATGGAAGACAAAGCGAGAGAGAGAAAAAGAAAAAAAATCATTTTACACGCTCGTGAAAATGCTGTTGAGTTTTATAAATCGTGCGGGTACTCAGGAGAGAAAAAATCGCACGTGCTTTGGGGAGTAATTCATCACCGGCTTATGGAAAAAAATCTTTAAGCCAAATCTAATTTTGTATTGTGTTTGAAAAATTTCAAAAGTTTTTTTACTTCTTCCTCTGATAATTGAATTCCAAATTTTATTTCTTTCCCTGAATAGATGAAAGAAACTTTTTCGCCTGCAATCATGAAATACGATTCGTTGATAAATTTAAAAAAATCCCATTCACCTGTTTGATGAGATTTCAGTTTCCGAATATTTTCACTTTCAAAAATCAACTCCCTGCCTCTTCCGCTGATATCCCTTTTCAGAAATAATTTATCAGGAGCAATTCGAATAATTTCTTTACCCTTCTTTCTCCAGAAAAAAGCATAGCCTATTTTATACTCAAAATAAACCCAGAAGGCAGAAAATACGATGAGAAAAATTTTTGACTCATTTGAATTTATCTGAAGCATTTCATAAATGATGGAAATTCCACAAGCCGTCCATGCCACAATCCAGACCCAAAGTAAGATCATACTTCCCTTTTTTGTGTCTCCGGAAATATGAATTTCAACTTCACCTTTCTTTTTAACAAAAGAAATCCTGTCACTTAATTTTTCCATAGAAAAAATGAATCAGGCAGTGGCCCCCAGATGCTGCAAATGCTTCACATGCGAAACAACTGCTGAGCGGAAAGTATTGAAGTTATGATACGGAACTCCGAACTCCCGGCAGGTTTCCTGAACAAATTTGCTTAGTGCCGGATAATGCACATGGCTTACTTTAGGAAAAAGATGGTGCTCCACCTGAAAATTTAAACCGCCAACAATCCAGTTGACAATTTTATTGTCAGTAGCAAAATTTGCAGTTGTTTCTACCTGATGGATCGCCCATTCTTTTTCAATCACCTCTTCCTCTTTTGAAGCAAACGTTGGCCCTTCTACCACGTGAGCAAGCTGAAAGACAATGATAAGCACTATGCTCAGCACAAAATGCATGGTGATGAAGCAAACAATTGTTGGAATTACGCCAATCATTTGAATAGGTAAAACAAAATAAATATAGGTGTATGCAATTTTAGTGAACCAAAAAATGAAATGCTGATTGAAATTCATTTTTGGATATTTAAAATTCTTAATGATTTCACCTGTAAAATATTTTTGAAAATCAGTAAAGTAAACCCAAAAGATGGAAGTGAACGGATAAAGTATTATCCAATATATATGTTGAAGACGATGAAATGGTTTTCTTTCCTGTTGTTCACAAAAACGGAACAGAGGATGTTTGGCAATGTCATCATCCATACCGTCAATGTTCGTGTACGTGTGATGAAGGACATTGTGTTTTGTTTTCCAAAAATAAGCTTCAGCTCCCAGCAGATTCATGGAATGAGCCATAATCAGATTCAAAAATTTATTGCCTGAGTATCCTCCGTGGGAACCATCGTGCATAATGTTGAAGCCAATCAAAGCGGAAGAAAATCCAAGTAATAGAGCAGAAATCCAATTGAAAATCGGATTGAAATTCAGCGTAATCATCAGTACATAAAATGCAATGTGAAAAGGAATGATGATCACCGTCTTACTGAAAAGTCTCCAGTCACCGGTTTTAATAAGATTATTTTCACGAAAGTAATTTTCCACTTTCTCGTTCAACGAATCCATAAACGGGGTTGAACTGTTGTCGAATGTTACTTTTTCTCTCATCGTTTTGCGAAGGTAATCATTATTAGAAAAGGAATAACATCACTATCCGGTTTTTTCAACATCACTTTGTGAGTAACGATTCTTTTGCTGATTGCTCGATGATTTTGTAGGCTTCTGTTT
>DATDOJ010000212.1:0-4019 GCA_035293345.1 Bacteroidia bacterium | reverse complement strand
GTGGCGCAGATGCATTCGACTTAAAACTCGATATGTTGTTTGCTTCAACAACAGAGACAACAGGAAGAGAGCAATCAGATATCACGGGTTTGATTGGACAATACGCTCACGGAAATGAGCCGAGTCATCACATGGCATATTTATACGGCTTCATTAACAAGCCGTGGAAGACAGAGCAACTCGTTTACAAAATCCTGACAGAGTTTTACAGAAACTCTCCGGACGGATTAATCGGCAACGAGGACTGCGGACAGATGAGTGCGTGGTATGTGCTCAGCGCATTGGGAATGTATCCTGTTTGTCCGGGCAAACCGGAGTTCATGCTTGCAGCGCCATTATTTCCCGAGGCAAAAATAAAAGTGGGTTCAATTGGCGGAATAGAAAAAATATTTTCCATTAAGGCGGAAAAGGGGTCCTCGAAAAATATTTATATCATGGGCAGAAAACTTAACGGAACGGATTACAAAAAAAATATTCTGTCTTACACAGATGTTATGGATAGCGGAGAACTTACAGCGAATTTGTCGTACCAGCCGGATTATTCTGTTTATGTAAATGCTGACACAGCATACGCGCAGACATATCACAATGAAGATATTATCACAGCTCCGGTAATACTTTCTCAAAAAAATGTTTTCAGGGATTCCGCTTCTATAGAAATAAAATCTTATTCACGGGACGCAAAAATTTTTTACACGATGGATAGCTCTGTGCCGACAGAAAGTTCAAAGCAATATTTAGATTCATTTACCGTAAATAATTCAGCAACGATAAAAGCTGTTGCGATTTCAGGTGCAAAGAAAAGTTCAATAATTACGTATCGTTTTTTCAAACTGCCGCATCCTGGCTGGAAAATATCTCTTACAGAAAAATACTCTCCCCAATATACAGCTGGAGGTGATGAAGGCATTATTGACGGTTTGCGCGGTCAAGTGGACTGGAGAAAAGGTTACTGGCAGGGTTACCAGTCGCAGGATTTTAAATCTGTGATTGATCTGGGAACAGAGCAGGTAATTTCAAAACTCGGAGCAGGATTTCTGCAGGATGTTGGTGCATGGATTTTGTTTCCGAAAAAAATTGAGTTCGAATTATCGAAGGATGGAAAAAAGTTTTCGCAGGCAGCAACAATTATCAACACCATTTCTGACAGAGATGAAAAAATTCAGGTGAAAGAGTTCTGGCAACAAATCAAAAATCAGAAAGCACGCTACATAAAAGTGAAAGCCATCAACTATGGCAAACTTCCACAATGGCATCTGGGAGCAGGAGGCGATGCATGGATTTTTATTGATGAGATAATTATTGAGTAACTTCAAAAAAGTCAAGTCCTTCTCCTTTGGAGAAGGACTTAGGATGAGGCGGCTAAAGCACCACAATATCCTTCACATTCAATTGCAGCGAAATTTTCCCATTAAATTCATTTTCCTCAATCGTGTAGCAAATGCTGAACGGAAGTTTCCGGTTGATGAGCGGAAGAAATTCCCCGAGATTAAATCCGATAGCATTAAAATAAATTTTTGAATTGCCGGATTGCGTTACAGTAAATTTCAGGTGATTGCTGCCGACAATTTTCGCATAGCCCGTATCCCACACTTCGGTAGAACGAAAAACAGGATGCATATTTCCCGGGCCGAACGGAGCGAACTGTTTCAACACACTGAAAAACTGCGGAGTGATTTCACTCAACTTTAAATCCGAATCAATCTCCACCTGCTGGACGAGCATGTGTTCTTCAATGGTTGATGAAACAACCTCTTCAAACTTTTCCTGAAACAGTTTTACGTTTTCAAGTTTCATTGTGAGACCGGCAGCGTACATGTGTCCGCCAAACTGTTCGAGCAAATCGCTGCATGATTCAATGGCGTTGTAAATGTCAAAGTTCTTCACCGAACGAGCAGAGCCGGTTGCCTTGCCGTTGGATTCGGTGAGCACAACCGTGGGGCGGTAATATCTTTCCGTTAGTCGTGAAGCAACAATTCCAATCACGCCCTTATGCCACTCGTTATGAAAAAGCACCGTGGTTTTTCTTGCATGATGCAGTTCATCATCGTCAATCAGGCGGAACGCATGTTCTGTAATCGCTGAGTCAACACTTCGCCTTTCAAGATTTGTTTCATTTGTCTTCTTCCCTTCACTGAGCGCGTCTTCTTTGTTGGCTGTGATAAGTAGTTCCACCGCCTGCCGCGCGTCCTGCATTCTTCCGGCAGCGTTGATGCGCGGACCAATGATGAAAACAATATCGCTCACGGTCAACTGTTTTTTTACGTTCGTCAATTCGAGAATTGCCTGTATGCCGGGGCGAGGATTTCTGTTAAGCCAATTCAACCCGAAAAATGTGAGCACACGATTTTCATCAATGATGGGAACAATATCTGCAGCGGTGCTCACAGCAACCAAATCCAAATACTGAAGCAAATCATCAAAAGGAATATCATGCTTAATGGCAAATGCCTGAACTAATTTGAAACCGATTCCGCAGCCGGATAATTCTTTGAATGGATAACTGCAATCGTTTCGCTTCGGGTCGAGCACAGCAATTGCTGAAGGAATAGTGTCTCCCGGGCGGTGGTGGTCGCAAATGATGAAGTCAATTTTTTTCTCGCGGGCGTAAATCATTTTGTCAACGGATTTTATTCCGCAGTCGAGCGCAATGACGAGTGAGAATTTATTTTCAACTGCGTAATCAATTCCCTGTGTTGAAATTCCGTAGCCCTCTTTATAGCGGTCGGGCAAATAGAAATCAACATTAGCGTTAAGTGTTTTCAGGAAGGAATAAACAAGTGCAACGGCAGTGGTTCCGTCCACGTCATAATCGCCATAGACCAGAATTTTTTCTCCGTCCCCGAGAGCACGTTCCAGCCGCTCGATTGCTTTGTCCATGTCCTTCATCAGGAACGGGTCGAGTAAATCATCAAACGATGGACGAAAAAATCTTTTTGCTTCCTCAAAAGATTTCAATCCACGCTGCACCAAAAGATTGGCGAGAACCAAACTGATGTTGAGTTCACCTGAAAGTTGTCTGACGAGTTCAATATTACCGGGCGTTTTTTTTGTCCAGCGTTTGGGAGAAGTTGATGTTAGCATGAAATAGTTTGAAGTTTGAAATTTAATGTTTGAAGTAGAGAATCTGAAAATCTTTTTTATCTCCGAACTCCGAACTCGCTACTCCAAACATTTTACTGAATACTCAGTTCCTTTTGCCTTGACATCAGTTCCTCAATGTCATCCGGCTCAACGGAAATATTTTTCATCAAATCATTCGGACCATTTTCAGTAATGAGAATATCGTTCTCAATCCGAATGCCGAATCCTTCTTCAGGGATATAAATTCCCGGCTCGCAGGTGAACACCATCCCTGCCTGCATGGGTTTGTATTTGTCACCAATGTCATGCACATCGAGTCCGAGGAAATGCGAAGTACCGTGCATGAAATATTTTTTATAGAGCGGACTTTTCTGGTCTTGCTTTTTCACATCATCTGCTTTCAGCAAACCCAGTCCGATTAATTCCTGCTCCATAATTTTTCCAACATCTTCGTGATATTTCGGAATTGTGTTTCCGACAACGAGCATCTTTGTTGCTGCGCGCATTACACGCAGCACGGCTTCATAAACTTCGCGCTGGCGTTTAGTGAATTTTCCGCTTACGGGAATTGTACGCGTGAGGTCAGCTGCGTAGTTTGCATACTCTGCCCCGAAGTCGAGCAGAATTAATTCTCCTTCAAGACACTTGTTGTTGTTCGAAGTGTAGTGAAGAATGTTTGAGTTCGCACCGCTGGCGATTATGGGACTGTAAGCATGACCGGTGGCAGCATTAAAAAGAAACTCGTGAGTAATCTCCGCTTCAATTTCATATTCCATCACACCGGGGCGGATGAAACCAAGAATTCTGCGGAACGCTTTGTCGGTGATATTGCATGCCGTCTGAAGCAGTTCAACTTCAACGGGCGATTTCACAGCGCGCAATTCAGCCATGACGGGACCGCTGCGCTGGAAATTGTGATTCGGATATTTATTTTT